>NZ_CALJXO010000147.1:0-3664 GCF_937988555.1 uncultured Boseongicola sp.
CCGTGCAAATCTGCAAGTTCTGCTTCCAAAAGGACGTGTTCGTGCGTTGTCCCCGACATATTTCGGGTTCCACCTGCCCCGGCCCCGCAACGATCAAGTGCATCATGCATCGCGGCTAGAACACCGGGGTGCTGTCCCATCCCAAGATAGTCGTTCGAACACCAGATCGTCACATCAGAAATCACTTCCGCGCGCGCAGTCGCGCGCGGAAAGTCACCACAATGGCGCTCCAGATCTGCAAAGACGCGGTAGTTGCCCTGATCGCGCAACTCATTCAGCGCCTCTTTGAAGAAATTCTGGTAATTCATTACTTCCCCACTGCCTCTCGGACGATTTCATCCAACAGCGTCTGCACCTGTTGCATCGGCCCTTCAGGATAATTCCGATACCCCACCATGACTTTGCCCTCGCGCTCGGCCACGAAAATCCCGTACGGACAATGCGCAATGTTCATTGGGTCAGCTTCCATGACTTTGCGTGACAGAACTGCCGAGCAGAAAACGAATATGTCGGCGGCCTCGAAAAGCTTCGTGGAACTGCCTACATCTTCGGCCGTGCGATTAAGCATTTCCCCGGTGTGGCTGACATAGTCGATCACCAAGCCTTGACCGACAATCGCGCTTTCAACACCGAATGTGGCATCGTCGAATGATCCGTCGAAATCGTAAACCGTGGACCCACCTTCAGCATGCGCGACCGCACCGGCGAGACTAAGAAGACCACCTATGAAAAGACCCTTCATTTTCTTATCCTCCTTTTTGTGTGTTCATTCTAGACGCCGTTGGGAGCCGGGCCCTGACCTACATCAAGGCCCCGCAAACCTTTAGTCAGCCAAACATGTCAGCCGTGATACCGGCATACCAACCTTCAGATTCCTCATAGGTTGCCTTGCGCAACTCGGCGCTCTCTCCCGTGGCCGAGATGAACCCATCAACCTTGGCGATCTTTTCGTCTGTCGCCTCATAGGTTGCACCCACCTTTACACCGTCATTGGTGTCAATCAGCGACCAGCAGGTATTGGCAAATTTCGCCGGGAAGACGCGCGTTCCGGTAAGGGCCCCTCGCACTGCATTCGCGCAGACCTTCGCCTGGCTGTTGGCCGAATAGCCAGACTTTGGCATGTCGCCCTGACTGGCGGCGTCGCCAAGCACGTGAATGTCGGGATCGGCCTTGGCCGACATGTCAGCAGCATTCACCGGCGCCCAATTGCCGTCCGTGACACCAGCCAATTCTGCAATCCGCCCGGCCTTCATCGCTGGGATGACATTACAGACATCAACCTTGGTTTCTTCACCATCGATCGTCACGCTCATGGCATTGGGGTCAACCGAGACCTCACCGCCTCCAAAGTCCGCGCCGATCCAATCGACCATACCAGCATAGTGGTTTGCCCAACCTTCCTGAAAAAGTGCTTGTTTCGAAAACTTTTCCTTTGGATCCGCGACGATGATTTTTGCCGTTGGATTGTTCGCCTTCAAGAAATGCGCAACCATCGAAACCCGCTCATACGGCCCCGGTGGGCACCGGTACGGATTTGGCGGCGCAACCATTGCAAAAGTTCCACCCTGCGGCATCGCTTCAAGCTGGGCTTTCAACAACTCGCTCTGCGACCCTGCCTTGTAGGCATGTGGCATCGCGTTTTGTGCCGACAGGTCCCAACCTTCGACGGCCCCTTCCACGAAATCAATACCCGGAGACAGGATCAGCTTGTCATACCCAACCGTTCCCCCTCCTGCGAGCGAAACGGTTTTGACGTCCCGATCGACACCAATGGCCCAGTCGTGGACAACGTTCACGCCGCCAGCGGCCAAAGTGCCGTAACTGTGACCAATATCCTCGATCTGCTTAAAGCCACCAAGGTAAAGGTTTGAGAAGAAACAAGTGTAATACTTGCGCGTTGGTTCAATAAGCGTGACGCTGATTTCACCTTCGCTGTCTTTCGCAATGTAACGGGCAGCCGTTGCACCGCCTGCACCACCGCCAACTACGACGACACGTGGCTTGCCATGACCAGCCGCTCGCACCATTGGCGCAGCCAGCATTGCCGCAGCGGCTCCCGAGCCAATTAGAACACGTCTGTTGATATTCATTTTCGTACCTCCCTTAAAACTTATTCGATATCCTTAAAAAATGCGGCCAATGACGCGATCTCTTCGTCTGATAGTCGTCCGGCCATCATCTGCATCACCGGATGCGGCCGGATCTTTTCTTTATAGGCGTGCATAGCCACGACAAAGTCCTCCTCCGGCCAGCGTGTGATCGACGGGATACCATCATCGCCCCCATCCACTTGGTGGCACGTCGTGCATTCATTCGAGAGATACTCACCGTACTCCGGGTCGCCTTGGATTGCCAAAATCGCGGGATCAACGTTGTGATCCGTACCACTCGCGGTTGGCTCAGCTTCTGGGATGTTCGAAGGGTCGTCGGAAAAGCGGCGGAGATAGGCAAGTAAATCCAAGCGCTCAACGGGGTCTTTGATGCCCCTAAAACTCATCCGTGTGCGCGACACCAATGCCTTGGGATTTTCAACGAACGCATCCAGAGTGTCCTGAGTCCAGATGAGGGTGTCAGCCCCGGCCCGCGCCATGCTTTTTGAATAGGAGAACCCTTCAATAGCACCAGCGCGGCGCCCGAAAATACCATTGAGATTCGGGCCAATCCTATCCTTGGCACCCTGTCCCACCTGATGACATCCTTTGCATTGAGCAAAGGCCGCCTCTCCGCGATCTGCATCTCCCAATTCGCTGGCCAGAGCGTTCCCGGCCCAAAGGGTGAGGGCTAGAAAAACTGAACTTGCGCGAAAAACACGCATCCATTAGCCCTCGACTGACTTCAAGAACTCGATCAGCGCAGCACGGTCGTCCTCGTCGCTCAGCCCTCTGAACGACATCTTTGTGCCCTTCATGTACCCACGAGGGTCAGCGATGAACGCCGAAAGCTCTTCCTCGGTCCAGATCAGCCCTGCAGCGGCTGCGGCCACCATTGGCCTGGAGTATTTTTTGAACCCATCGACGCCTCCCGCCGGGCTACCAACAATACCCGTCAGGACCGGGCCAGCGCGGTTTTTTGCACCTTCACCGATCTGGTGGCAGGCTTTGCACTTGCCAAACACTTTTTCACCGGTCTCAGCCAGTCCTGGATCGAAAGCTGCAACCGAAACCTCTTCAACGGCAGGCTCTACTGCCGGGGCTTCCTCACTCTGTGCAGTCACCGAAACCACGCTGGCGCCGCCTGAAGCGTCAACATTCTGATCCGGTGTGACGTCAAGAATGGTCGCCCGCATCGTGATTTCAACGCCGTCCTTACAATTTTCCATGCAAGGCTCAACAGTCCAAATGGCGTACTCCGTCTCTGCTCGATCATCGACGATGAAACCGCCCGCATTCGGCATTTCAACATCAAGCAGCGTTTCATTCGACAGCACGAAATCGTCTTCAATCAGATCGTTGGAGTAGAGAATATATGCGACGATCGCATAGACCTCATCATCGCTCAGCGACCCGGCATACCCGAATGGCATCGACCGCTTCACATAATCAAAGGCTGTCGTTAGATGCGGCCAATAAGACCCAACGGTCTTGAGAGGGTCTTCGCGATCAAGCGTGTCCGCGCCCCCGGCAAGCTTCGGCCAATTGCCGATCCCTTCGGCAAAATCCCCATG
>NZ_CALJXO010000148.1:0-3879 GCF_937988555.1 uncultured Boseongicola sp.
GTGAACTATATTGCTCTGACAAGACTTACCAAGCATCTTTTGAGTCTCATCAACGACGGGGGGGCAATCGTCAATATGGCCTCGCGGGCTGGTGCGCACTGGCGTGAGAATTATGCCCAAGTCCAGAGGCTTAACTCGATTTCTGGCGATATCGAACTGGATGATTTCGTGCAACGCGAGGTCATCGACCCTGTACGGGCATACGATCTTTCAAAAGAAGCCGTTATTCTTTGGACGAAGGAGATGGTCGCCCCCTTGCGCGCGCGCGGCCTTCGCATCAACGCCGCAAGCCCAGCCGCCGTGGACACACCGATCCTGGGCGACTTCATGACGGCGCTTGGCGAACGTGCAGAACGCGGGCTTGTAATCACCGGGCGCGCCGGGCGCGCCGAGGAAATTGCGCGCACCCTCGTATTTCTGGCCTCCCCCGAAGCTTCTTGGATTACAGGATGCAATATTGAATGTGATGGAGGCCTGACGGCGGAACTCGACCTGTCAGCCTTGAAGAAAGCACACGTCGGGTGACAAAATCCGGCCGTCAAATTAATCTTAACCCAAATGATACAAGGCACCCCATGAACGATGTCTTCAGCCACCCGTGGCTCGGCGGTCTCTTTCAAGACGCCAAAGCCGCTGCCATCTGGTCACCGGACCGACAAGTCGCGCATATGCTGGCGTTTGAGGCGGCATTGACCCGCGCCTTTGGGGACGTTGGTACCCTACCCGCCGATGTGGCCAAGGATGTGGCCGAAACGATCGCGGACTTTTCGCCCAACTTCGCCGCACTGCGATCGGGGACCGCGCGCGATGGTGTTGTGGTTCCAGCGCTTGTCCAGCAGTTAAGATCAGCGGTCGGACCCCACGCAAAGGCGGTCCATACCGGGGCCACCTCACAGGACGTCATCGACACAGCCCTCGCCCTGACCCTGCGTGAGACAAACGATCATCTCAAAAACAGCCTTGAAACAACACTCGCGGCGCTGAACGATCTGACGGCCACCTTCGGCGCTAACCAAATGAAGGGCCGAACGCGGATGCAGGTAGCCATACCGATCGACGTCGCAGACCGCATAGTCACTTGGTCCGCCCCCCTTCAAAGACACATCGAACGGTTGGAGGCCATACGCCCGCGTGTTGAGGTCCTGCAACTTGGCGGCGCCGTTGGAAACCGCGCGGCTTTTGCAGACAACGCCGATGCCATCGTCGAAAACGTCGCAAATCGCCTTAACCTTTTGAGCACTAAGAGCGCCTGGCACTCAACGCGCGACGCAGTCGCGGACTACGCTAATTTACTCGCGCTGATCACCGGCAGCATCGGAAAAATGGGCCAAGACATTTGCTTAATGACACAGCAAGGCATTGACGAGATTGTTATTTCTGGCGGAGGTGGATCTTCCGCCATGCCGCATAAACAAAACCCGGTCTTGCCCGAGTTATTGGCCACGCTCGCGCGCTTTAATGCCACTCAAGTCGCGGGAATGCATCACGCCATGCTTCACGAGCAGGAACGATCGGGAGCCGCGTGGTCGCTGGAATGGATGATTCTGCCGCAGATGGCGCAAGCCACCGCGCGCAGTTTATCTGCCGCCACAGAGATCTGTTCGCGCATCACTCGCATGGGATCTTGAGGGCGTCTCAGGCCCGCAACTTTAAAAGGCGCTGATGCCGTTCCAGATCAAACGCAGCGAAATCAGGACCAAGAGCGCGTTCAATGCCACGCCAAACCGTGCGTCACTTATCCGGTTCAAGACAAGCTTACCCGCAAACGTTCCCAGAAGCCCTACCAGGATCAAGGCCGTGGTCACCGCAAGCCAGGGCCCGAAAGCAAAGCCCAGCACGCCGAACGCAAGCACTTTCAGTCCATGCTGCACCGTCATCAGCGTCGCATGCGTAGCGACATGCGTGTGGCGTGGAAGGCTGTGGGACTTGGTATAGGACGCCACGAACAATCCAGTGGCTCCGAAAAACATCGTGAGGAAACTGGAAATGAAGCCGGTCAGAACCGGCCAGCGGCTGAACCACTTTGGCGCGCGCGTCAGCACCGTATAGATGACAAAAATGCCAATACCGATCTGCACATATTGGGGCGGCAATTCCACAACCACCGCACCACCAATGGCCACTCCGATCACCGACCCCGCGGCAAACCAAGGCAGAGCGGGCCAATAGATCGACCGCCACAAAAGAGCCATCCGACCGGCGTTGGAACCAACCTGCACTACTCCATGCACCGCAATAAGGGCTGCGGGGGGCAAAAGGCTTGCCATGATCGCCAACAGCAAAGCCCCACCCCCGATCCCGAAGGCCGCTGTGATGAAAGAACTGGCAAAACTCGCACCAAGAATGGCCAAAAATGCAGGCTCTGACAGGCCCGCAGGCAAAAGCTCTAGCATGGAGCCACTTTCGACCATGCCAGCCCGATCCTTGCGTGCATTCCTTGGCGGATCAGGACAGTCATGAAGGACCAAACCAGATGAAACCGACCTGCGATTTTTTTGACGAACACGGCGTCGCCGAAACCGTCAAGACCTTCGAGGTCAACAGCCGCGTCAAGGAACGGGCCAAGACGTCCGGCGAGGGCCGTGTGATCGTCGTTGATGGCAGCGGGTCGCTGCGTCGCGCGCTTTGCGGCGATATTATTGCCGCCGAGGCAATGGCGAACGGTTGGGCGGGTCTCGTCATTTGGGGCGCCGTGCGGGATGTGGAACAGCTTGGCGCAACAAACATCGGCACTATGGCACTGGGCCAAACGCCCGCGCGATGTGTCCGGAAAGGTGAAGACGAGGTCGAAGCCGATCTGCGCCTTGATGGCGTAGCGGTCTCGTACGGCGACTACTTCGTTTCTGACGCGGAGCGGGCGCTTGTTTTTCCGCAGAACGGACCGCACCTTGACGCTAAAACCACACCCCCTCACGCCTAACCTCTCCAGACGTCGGGATTGATCATGTGGATTGGAGCACCTGTCGCGTAAGCATTTATTTGATCATAGATATCAGAGAATTGGACGTTTAGCTCGTCTTCGGTGACATAGCCAATATGAGGCGTCACTATCACGTTGGGATGGCGCAAAAGCGGATCGGTTGTATCAGTCAGGGGCTCGGTGTCGAACACATCCAGCGCCATCCGTCCGGGACGTCCGGTCTTTAATGCGGCCAGCAAGGCACCCGGTGCAACCAAGCCTGACCGCGAGGTGTTGATGAAGCTGGCCGTTGGCTTCATTGCCTCCAAATCCGCCTTGGTGATTATGCTGCGCGTTGTCGGCTTAAGGCGCACGTGAAGGCTCACAAAATCGCTTTCGTCAAAGAATGCCTCTCGGCTTTCCGCAACGGTTTCGCCAGCTTGCGCTGCACGCGCGCGCCCTTCAGTGGAAGCCCACCACACAACCTCCATCCCAAAAGCACGCGCATAGATCGCAACCTGTTTGGCGATGCGTCCATATCCATAAAGTCCGATCCTGCGTCCAGAGAGCGTTTGTCCAGGTGCTAATTGCCAGCGCCCGCTCTGCATCGACGCCATTTGCTGAGGAAGCTGACGCGCGGAAGCCAAAATCAACGCGAAGGTCATTTCGGCGGCGGCGGTAGACGGCGCACCAGCGTGCATGTTGGAGGACAATAGGACACCGTTGGCGCTACAGGCTTCGACGTCGACATGCGGATAGACGCTGCGTTGACTGATAAGTTTGAGGTTGGGCAATCCGTCCAGAAGCGCCGCCTGAACAGGCGTTCGCTCACGGAAGAGAACCAGCGCTTCAGCCTCGGCAAGCCGCTTCGCGAGAACATCCACATCCTCCATATGATCGTTCCAAACCGTGACGTCATGCCCAGCGAGCTTGTCAAAGCTAGGCAAGGTGCGAAGCGTGTCGAACCAATCGTCGAGAAT
>NZ_CALJXO010000149.1:0-3636 GCF_937988555.1 uncultured Boseongicola sp.
GACAGGCCATAAAGCAAACTTTGATCATTGAGCTTCATGCCTAACGAATGAGGGCTGTGTGCACGATATCAAAAGTTGGCTCGCCGATCTTGGATTGGAAAAGTATGCTTCGGCTTTTGCTGAAGCAGAGATCGAGTCATCTGACCTCGCTTATCTTTCCGAAGATAATCTGAAAGAACTAGGCCTGCCAATGGGGCCAAGGAGGCGAGCGTTCGAGGCCATCAGAAAGCTGTCTGATGATGAAGCTGATGGAAATGCACCAACACCGCAAAACCAATCGACCACTACCTCTGTTTCCGACGCAGTTTCAGATACTCCTGGCTCCCCCACTGACGCCGAGCGCCGCCACCTGACGGTAATGTTCGTCGATCTCGTCGGGTCGACCGAAATGGCGACGCGCATTGATGCCGAAGATATGCGGGATGTCATCACTGGCTATCAGAACACGGTCGCTGGCGTTGTCAGCCGCTACGAGGGGTTTGTGGCAAAGTTCATGGGCGACGGTGTCTTGTGCTATTTCGGCTGGCCCCGCGCCAACGAGGATGACGCCGAGCGCGCCGTACGCGCGGGCCTGTCAATCATCGATACCGTCATGAAGACACTGGCGCCGGACGGCACGCCCCTTGCCACCCGGGTCGGGATCGCCACCGGCGTTGTGATCGTCGGCGATCTGATCGGCAGCGGCGCGACACAGGAGGCGGCCGTTGTGGGCGAAACACCCAACCTGGCCGCGCGGCTGCAGGGAATCGCGCAGCCCAACCAACTGGTGCTGCCGAAAGAAACGCAGCGCCTGCTGGGCGGCACCTACAAGCTGAAGTCCATCGGCGCACAGGACCTGAAAGGCGTGGGCGCGCCCGTCGAGGCCTTTGTCGTCGAAGGCGAGGCCGCAGTCGAAAGCCGCTTTGCCGCGCGTCAGTCTGGAACCCTGACCCCCATCGTCGGTCGGGACCGCGAGATCGAACTGATGCTCGAGCGCTGGGCTATGGCCCGCGCGCGCAAGGGGCAGATGGTCATCGTCAGCGGCGAGGCCGGCATCGGGAAGTCCCGAATCACCCAGGCGGTGATCGATGCAGTTGCCCGAGACGAGCATGTTCGCATGACCTACCAATGCTCGCCCTACCACGCCGATAGTGCGTTCTATCCGGTCACGCAGCAGATGGCGTTTGCGGCCGGCTTCGCGCCTTCCGATAGTGCAGATGCGCGGCTGGACAAGCTGGAGGCGCTGCTTGGCACAGACCACGACACGTTGAAGCTGGTGGCACCTCTCATGGGGCTCGACGGAACCACGCGATATGGCGCGCTGGACTTTACCCCCACGCAACAGCGGGCGCAAACCATGCAGGCGTTGGCGAGGCTGCTGGTCCAACAGAGCCAGAAAAAGCCGGTATTGCTGGTCTATGAGGATCTGCACTGGATTGACCCGACCTCGCTGGAGCTTGTGGAAACCCTGCTCGATGCGACCGCCGACCAACCAATCATGATCCTGGCGACGGCGCGGCCGACCTTCGAATACGGCTTCGGCGGCCACCCGATCGTGACGCGCTTTGCACTGAACCGTTTGGGCAAAGATCAGATCAGTGACATTGTCTCCAAACTTACCGGGGGCAAAGCGTTGCCGGAGGAGATTATGGAGATCATCGCGCAGCGCACTGACGGCGTGCCGCTGTTTGTCGAAGAGCTGACCAAGACGATCCTCGAAACCGGCGCCTTGAAGGAGGCTGGCGACCAACTGGTTCTGAATGGACCGCTCAGCGCCATCGCCATCCCCGCCACGTTGCATGACAGCCTGATGGCGCGGCTGGACCGGCTGCAGCCGATCAAGGAAGTGGCGCAGACAGCCGCCTGCATCGGTCGCGAGTTCAGCCATCGCCTGCTGGCGCGGATCGCCCGTCTGTCCGAGGTCGAACTCGCCGCCGCGCTCGACGGCCTGATCGGTGCCGAATTGATCTACCGCCGCGGCCTGCCGCCGGAGGCGGTCTATCTGTTCAAGCATGCGCTTGTGCGCGACGCGGCCTATGAGAGCCTGCTGAAGGAGAAGCGCCGAGCGATCCACGCGCGCATCTTGGCGGCGCTGGAGAACGACCCCGACGTTGCTCCCGAAGTGCTCGCCGTCCACGCCGAAGCCGCCAACCTCACCGACCGTGCTATCGATTTGTGGGAACTGGCTGGCCAGACGGCCATTGCGCGGCCAGCATTCAGAGAAGGTATTTCCAATCTTCATCGCGCTATCGCTTTGATCACGTCGCAGCTTGAGATCGGCGATAACACCATCCTCAACCGCGCCCTGTCCCTGCAGGTCCGGCTTGGTTATGCATCGATTGCTCATTTCGGCTGGGGGAACAATCAAACCAAGGCCGCCTTCGAACACGCTTTGGTCCTGGCCGACAGGGTTGGGGAAACGCCGCTGCGGTTCCAGATCCTCTACGGCCTGATGACCAATCGCTACATTCGCGGAGATCACGCCGAGGCGGTGCACCACGGACAGGTTTTAGTCAATCTGGCGGAAAAGATGACCGAGACTGCCCCGGCCGTCGTCGCAAACCGGTCTTTTGCCTGCAGTCTGATGTTCACAGGTGAATTTGAGCGTGCGCAACCGTATTATGATCGCGCATTGGGCCTTTTTGACCCGGTCCTGCACAATAACCTCGCCCATCTCTATGGAACGGATCTAGGGATCGGTAGTCACGCACTCATTTGCTGGAATCTGTTGATACGCGGCGAATCCCGGCGTGCGGAACAGCTCTTTCATGATTGCGAACGCTATGGGTTGGCTTGTACCGATGTCGCATCGAATTGCTATCGGCACATGATTGGCACGGTTATTCATCTGCTCACACGCAATGGCGCGGAATTTGAGCGGCACACTAATAGCCTCGTCGATATGGCTGGCGAGCATAACCTGGTTTACTTCGCAAACTACGCGGCACTAAACCGGGAATTTTTGCAAATCAGAAATGGTGACGTTACTGGAATTGCTAGTTTTTCCCGAACAGATGCAGCAATTGTGGCCACCAAGGCTTTGGCTTTCCTTCCGTTGTTGCGAACCGAAATCGCGTACCATGCCCTGACGCTCGGGCTTCGGGACGAGGCCGTACAACTGGCCACCACGACGCAGGGCCTGATCGACCAGACCGGCGAGAAGATGTGGTTGTCGGGACTCCACCGGTTATACGCGGCTATAGCCAAAGCCGATGGCGACAACAAGACCGCTGAAAGACACCTCACCACTGCCCTTGATGTCGCCCGGCAGCAGGGTGCGAAGTTATTTGAACTGCGTGCAGCCAACGACCTTGCCCGTCTCTTGCAAAATCAGAGCCGAATCGAGGAGGCCGTTGCGGTTCTCAACCCCATCCACAACAGCATTGCTGAAGGAGACTGCCCGGAAGACCAGGCGACGGCCCGCGAATTGCTTGCAGAATTGGCTGGATGAATCAACTTTCTAAGGATTGTAGTCGCACCTCGTTTCTTGCGGGGCGGAACAGCCAAGGGGCCCTTCGAACGTCGGCTTTAACAATTTTGAGTTCTTATCTCGCGCTCGCAGCAAATGTCGGCTTTCCGCCCTTCGTATCAAAATGCGTGCAGTGCAGCATCGGTCACTATGGGCTCAAAGCGCCAATTCGCTGCACCTTGCACCAA
>NZ_CALJXO010000150.1:0-10784 GCF_937988555.1 uncultured Boseongicola sp.
CAGTGTCGCCGGCCCAAAAGGGCTGAAGCTGACATCGCGATGTTTTCCGCCGCCAAACAAACAATTTTAGGAACTGAAACTGACATTTCGCTCTCCTGAACTAATCCTCTTAGTTCCTTATTCTATCGTCAGACGCAGTCGGACAGATTGATTTGCGTCAATGGCAATGGCCCGCTGCCTACACAGAAGCTTTGGACCAGACATGAAAGTGCTCCGCTCAGGTGATAGTCTGAACGAGGCTTTACCTCGGCCCTCTTCGCGACTGCCACGAGACCGATACGCGGCATCCATGAGGCATGGTCAAACGTACTCCCGGCAAAAAAATAACCCCGACATCAGATGAACGCCGGGGTCAGTACTCTTACTTCGGGACAATGGTTATCGTAGCACGGCAGGCATTTGTTCGCCTTGAGTTAGATCAAAAGTGGTTTTTGGTTTTGGATTACCAAACCCAACGAAAGGGAGGCGGTACGTCTCACCGAATTATCGGGACCTAGGTCTGGCGGGCAGCCTCAGATGTTCGAATTAATACCATTTAAAGACAATAAATTAGATAGGATTCTGGCGGCGGAAGAGGTCAAGTCTCCTGACGTGCAGCAGTCAGCACATGATCAACGTCCTCTTCGGATATACCTAACGCGCTGGCGGTCTCCAAAAGGAGACAGCCGCCGCTGGGCAGCTTGGCACCTTCAGCACGGTCTCCATATTCTCCTTGGCCCATGCAACCGTGTCGTCTTGGAGACGGCCTTCACGGCCTGCCCCGAAGCGTCTACGGCTCCTGTGAGGCGGGTCACTCTATTGGGACGGGAGCGGGTCAATCGCCTGTTTTTGGATTGGGCGTATCTACATTGCCTTCCGGCAAAACGAGCGTGTCCTCGTAGACCATCATTGTCTCAACGAAAGTCATTTCTGCCTCAATTCGTATCTCCAACCACTGTTTGATTAGATGACGAACTTTCACAATATCGGGCAAATCGTTCAGTCGGTCTTCCACCGCCTTCAAGCCTGCCAATGCGTCCATGTTCTCAAGGGCAACATCCACCGCCTCGACCAGTAGTGGAAATAACAGAGCGGTGCGTTCCTTGTGTTTTCCGCATAAACTGCGTTGTGCGGTGAAATCGTGCCGTGCCTTGATAAATTCCATAAGTTCCCCTGATGCCTAACAACGCTCCAATAGAGGTAGCGACGTACCGCCGCCACTTCAAGAGTTCGACTAATTTTTATTATTTGTTTTTAATTACTTAACACATAGATATTCATGTGATTATCACACAGTGCTCCTCACATAGGGTTCGCAGAAGATCATGTTGCCTGTGGTGATCCTGCTAAGGCCAGGTCCGATTTTAGGTCCCCTTCCCATATCGAAACTACAATTCAATGAACCATGGATGATGATTGATACTGTGACTGGTTTAACGATGAGGGTGCGAATTCTCGGCACGGATGTTGCGCCAGTGGTTTGGTACCATAGACCTCCGCAGCCTCACCTTCGTGATCAACCGCCCGCCAAAGATAGTGCATCTCTCCATTGATCTTCGCGAAAACCTCGTCCATGAACCACGGCCAGTTCGAATAGGATTGCATCCGACTGACCCGGTTTCTTCGGATCTCGAGGGCAAACATCGGGCCAAATCTGTTCTACCGGACCCGCAGGGTTTTGTGGCTCATATAGATCCCTCGCTCGTGCAGCAGGTCTTCTACATTCCGCAGCGAAAGCGGAAACCAAAGATACAGCATAACCGCCAGACGAATGACCTCGGGGGGGCTTTGAAAGGACTGAAATGGGTCGTGTTTTGTCATCGATGAGCGCTGCAAAACCGCCCTACCCGGCTTAATCCGATTTGCTCTGACAGTGCCTCACGGAGGGTTCGTGATTTACGCTATTTTGGCCGCTCACAGTTTTTGGTGTTCTTGTGCCTCAAAAATAGCCTATTGGATGTTGTGAGCCTGTGTGGAAAAGTTCTTTTGGGCGTTAAAGCGATGCGGATATCAGCATTCTTGGTGAAAACCCTTGATTTACTGATGTTATCTCGGATTTGACGTGGTGTGTCTGTTGTTTCGACGCCATAGGGTAGAATGTAGCGATCACAAAGCTTGACCCGACCTGAGGCAGTCAAAGGATTTCAAAGCAATATGTGCCCAGCATCATTGGCCGACGAAAGCGATCGCGGATTTATTATACCAATCGGTGGGGGCGAAGACCGCGTTAAGGAAATGCAAATTCACCGCAAGTTCGTTGAGCTTTCGGGCGGAGCAGATGCCTATATCGTAGTGATCCCAACGGCATCGATGTTGAATGAGACTGGCCCGGACTACAATCGCATCTTTTCCAACTTAGGCGCGGGCAAGGTGGAGTTTCTCCCGATCTCGCGCCGGTCAGATTGCGACAATCCCGAGTTTTCCCAGATGTTGGACAACGCTACGGGCATATTCATGACTGGTGGCAATCAATTGCGGCTTTCGGCTATTCTGGGCGGGACGCTTGTGGTGACAAAGATCAGGCACCGTAATGCCGCGGGGGTTCCTGTTGCAGGCACCTCGGCCGGTGCGTCGATCATGTCAGAACATATGGTCGCGGGAGGACTAGATAACGAGTCCCCAGCCGAGGGGACGGTCACACTGGCACCCGGTATCGGCCTGACAAATGCGGTCATCATCGATCAGCACTTTACTCAGCGCAATCGGCTTGGCCGTTTGCTGACCGCGTCGTCCTTTAACCCGTTTCTGATCGGCCTGGGCATTGACGAAGACACCGCAGCCTTTATTGGACCCGATAACGTGTTGGAAGTGGTCGGGAGCGGTACGGTGACTGCGGTTGACGCCAGCCAGATGACCCATTCCTCAATGTGGGATGCCAAACCGGGCGAGGCACTAAGCCTACTGGGCCTGCGTCTTGACGTGTTGGGTGAGGGGTGTCGTTATGATCTGAAGGCACGTATCGGATATCCACCGCCAGGGCATTTGGCGCTTTCTGCCTTGTCGGTCCCGGACGTCTAGAACTCCGTCCTGTGCGGAGTAATATATTAATCAACAAGGCAACCATTTGAAAATAATCTCAACAAATGTCTTTGTCGGCCCCAATGTCTGGGCTGAATTTCCTGTAATACGGCACGTCATAGATTTGGGGATATTGGAAGACTGGCCCTCTGCCAAAATCGGATCAGAGTTCCTCCAAGGGCTGATTGCTGCGTTGCCTGGGCTTTCAGACCACGGCTGCTCTTATGGCGAAGCCGGGGGTTTCTTGCGCCGGCTGCGCGAAGATGAAGGCACCTGGATGGGTCATATTCTGGAACATTGCGCCATCGAAGTGCAAAATGTCGCCGGGACGGATATCTCCTTTGGCCGGACGCGCGGGACCGGAGTGCATGGACAATACAACATGGTCTATGCCTACCGCCAGCGCGATGTGGGATTGGCCGCAGGTGAGCTTGCGCTGCGGCTGTTGATGCATCTTCTGCCCCAGCCATTGCAGGACCAGGTCGATCACGCATTCGATCCTGCCTTCGATTGGCCAACTGAATTGCGCAGTTTTGTACTGCATGCCCAACGCAAGGAATTCGGTCCCTCGACCGGTTCTTTGGTTAAGGCGGCCCATGAGCGCGACATCCCTTGGATTCGGCTGAACGAAGGATCCCTGGTGCAATTCGGGCATGGCAAATATCAGCGGCGTATTCAGGCAACCGTCACGTCCGAGACCCGACATATCGCTGTGGAAATCTCATGCGATAAGGAAGACACGCACAATCTGTTAAACGATCTTGGGCTGCCCGTGCCACAGCAACGTATCGTCTACAGCGCCACCGAGGCCATCCAGGCCGCCCGTAAGATTGGCTTTCCCGTTGTGGTCAAACCTTTGGATGCCAACCATGGGCGAGGTGTCTCGATAAACCTGAAGAAAGATGAAGAGGTCGCCGCCGGATTTACCGAGGCCGAAGCACATTCGAAAAGCGCAGCCATACTGGTCGAGAGCTTTGTTACCGGCTTTGATCACCGGATGCTGGTCGTGAACAACAAGCTGGTTGCGGTGGCCAAACGGGTGCCTGGCCGCGTCACCGGCGACGGCAAGCACAGTATTGCTGAGCTTGTGGATATCGCAAACGAGGATCCGCGCCGCGGCATCGGACACCAGAAAGTTCTGACCATTCTTGAGATAGACAATCAGGCCAAGCGCCTGATCGCGGATGCTGGGCACACTGCTGATACGGTCCTGGCGGAGGGGGTGGTGTTTTATTTACGCTCGACTGCCAACCTGTCCACTGGCGGTACCGCGATCGACCTTACCGATGTCGTTCACCCAGATAATCGCGACATGGCAGAACGCGCGATCATGGCAGTGGGACTGGACGTTGGCGGCGTCGATTTCCTGATCGACGACATCACACACTCCTACAAGGACATCGGAGGTGCAATTGTCGAAGTGAATGCGGCCCCTGGCTTTCGCATGCACGTTGCCCCCTCTGAGGGTCAGCCACGCGATGTTGCGGGCAAAGTGATCGACATGCTGTTCCCGCTGGGGCAGCAAAGCCGGATCCCGATTGCGGCGATCACCGGCACAAACGGCAAAACGACGACCTCGCGTATGCTGGGCCACATCATGAAAGCCAGTGGTAAGATCGTCGGCATGACCTCTACCGACGGGGTCTATGTAGATGGCAAACTCAGCGTCAAGGGCGATATGACCGGTCCAAAGTCGGCTCAGATGGTGCTGCGCGACCCCACGGTCGATTTCGCCGTAATGGAAACCGCGCGTGGCGGGCTGGTGCGCAGTGGACTTGGCTATCAGCGTTCAGACGTCGCGGCGTGTTTGAACGTATCCGCCGACCATCTTGGTCTGGGTGGCATCGAAACGGTCGAGCAACTGGCCGTCGTCAAGCGTGTGGTCATCGAAAGTGCCACTCAAACTGCGGTGCTGAACGCCGATGACATTGAATGCCTGAAAATGGCCGACTACGCAGATGTGGATTCAATCTTTTATGTCACCGTCAATCCCGGCCACACACTGGTGAAAGAGCATATCAAGGAAGGGGGTAAGGCAATTGTCCTTGAACAGGGCATGAGCGGCGACATGCTGACAATCTACGATAACGGACTGCATATGCCCGTTCTGTGGTCGCATCTGATCCCCGCGACCCTTGAAGGCAAGGCCACACACAACGTCCAAAACGCAATGTTTGCGGCAGCTATGGCCTATAGTTTCGACGTTGATCTTGACAATATCCGCATCGGTCTGCGGACCTTCGACACGAGCTACTTTCAGGCACCAGGTCGGATGAATGTGTTTGATGAGCATCCCTTCAAGGTGATCCTTGACTATGGCCACAACCCGGCCGCCTTGGGCGCGATGGCAGGACTTGCCGATCGTCTGGACGTCAAGGGGAGGCGCATTGGCGTGCTGTCGATTCCTGGGGATCGCCGCGACTGCGATGTTGCGGATGCAGCACGCATCCTGTCGGGGCATTTCGACCATTATATCTGCAAGGCGGACGACGACAGGCGCAAGCGCGGCGACGATGAGATACCGCAGATGTTCAAAGCCGAATTTCTCAAGAACGGAATTTCGGAAAATCAAATCTCGGTCATTCCGAATGAGGAAGACGCGGTTGCGGCAAGCCTCGAGATGGCAAAACCGGGCGATCTTGTAATCATCTTCGGCGACAACAGTGCCCGCTGCTGGAAACAGATCATCTATTTCAATGCGCCCGAGCAGACGGGGTCCGCAGCGTCGATCCCGGTGAGCGCTCAGGTGCCTGCTCCTTTTGAAGAAATGATCGACGGCGATTCAAGTATGGTACGCGACTCGCGCGGTGTTCGACTGGCCCGAGGCGATATCGAAGACGGAGATTGAACAGGGCCGTGAGATGGATCGTATAGAACAGCTTGAGGCCGCACTTGATATCGACTGGGAGCAGGCCGACAATATCCGTGTCGACCCAGTTCGCCGCCTAACCGGTCCGAGCCTGATTTGGAATCGTCCTGGCGCGGTAGTGGATATATTCTTTGAGGATTTTGATCCTGGCATCTTGACGGCTCTGTGGGAGAAACACGCACGCCTTGCGTTGGATGCGCTTGGTTGGGAAGACGAGAATATCGCCCACCGGAGTTTCCGGGGGGGCGTTAGTCTGACGATCTCCGCTCCGCTCGATCAGCTTTACTCTGCTGTCTACGTAGCCCAAACCGCATGGCACTATTGCGCGGCAGAACTCTTGAACGTCGCGCCTTCGCCGTTCGACCGCATGATCAACGATCTGAAAACGGTCATGGCGCAAGAGGCAAATCCGGGCTTGATCACTTTGATTGCTGCGGCTGCTTTGCATGACGTTGATATCCTCTGCGACGATGATGAGGTTTCTCTTGGCCACGGGGCCAGTTCCAAGACATGGTCCGTGGCGGAGGTGCCAACACCGGACAAAGTTGATTGGTCGGACCTGCATGATGTGCCATTTGCGCTCATCACCGGCACAAATGGTAAGACAACGACAACGCGTCTGTGCGCTACGATTGCGCGTGCTGCAGGCAAGGTCGTGGGCTTGACGTCAACCGATCTCGTGCAGGTCGATGACGATGTCCTTGATCGTGGTGACTATTCTGGCCCGGGAGGCGCGCGGATGGTTCTGCGCGACCCACGGGTCGAGATCGCCTGCCTGGAAGTGGCGCGCGGTGGTATCTTGCGTCGCGGGTTGCCAACCCGGCGCGCCCGTGTGGCCGTCGTAACAAACGTCGCCAAGGACCACTTGGGAGAGTATGGCGTGACGTCGCTGCCGGAGCTGGCACAGGTCAAGTTTGTGGTCGCGAGCGCGTTGGCGCCGGATGGTGTTCTGGTCTTAAACGCTGATGATTCCCACGTGGTCGATGCGGCAATCAACGTGACCGCAGCGATCTGGTGGTTTTCACTGCACGCCTCCACGCCCCAGATCGTTCAGGCGCGAGCGCTTGGCAAACCTTGTGCCTATCTCAAGGGCGACGAGCTGATCTTTTTTGATGGCACCGCCGAAGCATGGACCCTCGACGTAAGGGATGTGCCAATCACCTTATCGGGAGCGGCTAGACACAACGTCCACAACGCGCTGGCGGCGATGTGTACTTCAACCGCACTCGGTATACCGGGCGAAGCGATCCGGGTTGGGCTTTCAAGCTTCATTTCTGATCCCAGGAACAACCCAGGCCGCTTAAATGAGTTTCACTACAATGGCGCGCGGATTTTCGTCGATTTTGCGCACAACCCCCACTCGATTGCGGCGGTGTGTGATGCACTAGCGCTGATCCCGTCAGAACGGCGGTTCGTCTTGCTGAGCCAGCCTGGAGACCGGTCCAATCAGAATATCGACGAAGCGGTGACGGCGGCGCTGCAGTTTCAGCCCGATTTGATCGTCGCCGCAGAAATTGCAGATTATTTACGCGGTCGAACATTGGGTGAAACACCAATTCTCATCGAAACGGCGGCTATCTCCGCCGGGATCAAACCCGAACGCATCCTGCACGCCAGTTCTCCTTCGACCGGAGCAAAGCTGATACTTGACCAAGTGCAACCAGGAGACCTGGTCCTTTTGATGGTGTTATCGGATCGTGAGGGGGTATTCGAGATTCTGGCAAGTCCATAAGTGAGGCACCCACTCCAATCGGTGCTCTCAGACGAAAGCGAACACGTCTCTGTCAGGACAGTTGCCCTGCCCCTCATGCAGCTCCGAGACCACGCCACTCATTGAGAGCGTCGGTACGGTTCAGTTTAAAATTTGATCGGATGATGTCGGGGCGCGCCTTGAAGTCGCACACGGGCGAATGTTTGGTCATCACACGATGGTGTGAAAGCGCACTGCCCGCCTCAAGCTGGTTTCCTCTGCCAAGGCTTCGTTTGACTTTTCCGATAATTTTGTGACAACCCGTCAACTGAGTTGCTTTTGCCCGACACCGAGAGGAACGATCTTCATGTCGCACACAGCTTCCTTTGCAAGGACTTCAAATCCAAGCGGCGGAAGCACATTTCTCACTGTCTTTACCAGGCGCTGAAGTTGCATTGCCACGGCTTCTTCTTCGATATCGACCTGTTCAGTCCACAACTTGATTTCATTGCATGCACGCAGAGCTTGCTGGATCCTGTGTTGTTGGGTTTCAGCCTCAATCTGGCGGTGTCGAAGAAAGCCCTTTGCACGGGTCACATTTTCATCGGAATACGTATCCGCGAGCTGGCTGGACTGCTGGCTCATTTGTGCAGCGACTTCCATCACGTCGGTTTCGAGCTGGCCCAGGTCGGGGTGATCGCGAAGGAACATCAGACGCTCCCGGACCGCGTCGAATTCTGATGACATCGTAAAGATGCCAGATCGGTCTGCTGCATGACATGCGTGAAATGCTCGTGCGACATCGTCCATACTGATGCGAAAGTCGCGATGGCTTCTTTCAAGTTTCAAGATGCGCGCGTTTGTAGGCGCCATGAAGAGGAGGGAGAATACTGCGGCAGTTACAATCAACTGACTAAACATACCCGCGTTGAGGACTGTCGCATCGCCGACAGTCATGGCGAAAGTAAACCATGGCAAAAAGCCCACGGATGCAGCGATAGAAACGGCAAGGAGACCGAAAGCCAGAGCTGCCAGAACAGCTATCGCGACAGTCTGCATTACGCGTCCGGCGAGGTCAGTGATTGATGAAATTGGCATAGGTTTTCCCTCCAATGTGGTCAAAAATTACGTTGGGGCCCCGACGTCTCCTTATCTGGCTCAAAATCAAGAAAATTCGACCCGGCTGTCCTGAGGACGGAGGCCCGCAGACAAAAGCCTGCGGGCCGTTTTTTTGAGCAGTCGCTTACATCATGCCGCCCATACCACCCATGCCATCCATGTCGGACATGCTGTGGCCACCTGCCTTTGTGGGTTTGTCACCGACCATAGCTTCAGTCGTAACCAGCAAGCCCGCGACGGATGCTGCATATTCAAGTGCGATCCGGACAACCTTGGTCGGATCAATGACACCCGCTTTCAACATATCGACGTATTGCTCGGTTTGCGCATCATACCCAAACGACTTGCTTTTGTTTTCAATGATCTTTCCGACGACAACTGATCCATCGACACCAGCATTTTCAGCGATTTGGCGCAGCGGTGCTTGGATTGCTTTGCGGACAATCTTGATACCAGCAGATTGGTCCTCATTGTCACCTTTAAGCCCGTCCAGCACTTTGCCTGCATGCACCAGCGCGGTGCCACCGCCGGGCACGACGCCCTCTTGTACTGCAGCGCGCGTCGCATTCAGCGCATCATCGACCCTGTCTTTACGCTCTTTCACTTCGATCTCTGTCGCACCGCCGACCTTAATCACTGCAATTCCACCGGCGAGTTTTGCCAGACGTTCTTGCAGCTTTTCCTTGTCATAGTCGGAAGTGGTTTCTTCGATCTGCGCCCGGATTTGAGTAACTCTTGCCGCAATCGCAGCCTTGTCACCCGCCCCGTCAATGACCGTCGTGGCGTCTTTGGTTATCGTGACCTTCTTTGCAACGCCAAGCATATCCAAAGTGACGCTTTCCAGCTTGATACCAAGCTCTTCAGAAATCACTTGTCCGCCGGTGAGGATGGCGAGATCTTGCAGCATCGCCTTACGGCGATCGCCAAAACCAGGGGCTTTGACGCCAGCAACTTTCAAGCCTCCACGGAGCTTGTTGACGACAAGCGTTGCGAGCGCTTCGCCTTCTATATCTTCGGCAACAACCAAAAGCTGTTTGTTCGCCTGTATGACGGCCTCAAGCAATGGAACCATCGGTGCCAATGATGTCAGCTTTTTCTCGTGGAGCAGGATGACGCAATCTTCCATATCGACGGCCATCTTAGCTGGGTCGGTTACGAAATACGGGCTGAGATATCCGCGATCGAACTGCATGCCCTCGACAACCTCAGTCTCGGTCTCAAGGCCTTTGTTCTCTTCGACGGTAATAACGCCTTCGTTGCCGACCTTTGCCATAGCGTCTGCGATTTGTTGGCCAATGGCTGCTTCGCCGTTGGCCGAGATGGTGCCAACTTTTGCGATCTCGTCGGTATCACCTACGGGGCGGGACATCGCCTTGACCTCGGCAACAACTGCCGCGACAGCTTTGTCGATCCCGCGTTTCAGATCCATCGGGTTCATGCCCGCGGCAACCGATTTCATACCTTCTTTGACGATAGCCTGCGCCAAAACTGTAGCAGTTGTCGTGCCGTCTCCGGCCTCATCATTGGTGCGGGATGCGACCTCGCGCACCAGTTGCGCGCCCATGTTCTCGAAGGGGTCCGAAAGTTCGATTTCCTTGGCGACAGTAACGCCGTCCTTGGTGATACGCGGTGCGCCATAAGATTTGTCGAGGATCACATTACGGCCTTTGGGGCCGAGGGTGACTTTGACAGCATTGGCGAGAGTATTGATGCCCTTGAGCATGCGGTCACGGGAGTCCGTGCCGAATTTTACGTCTTTTGCAGACATGTCGGTATTCCTAGTTGAAAACGTGTGAAAGTTGGAGCGAGGTTCAGGCCATAATGCCGAGAATGTCGCTCTCCTTCATGATCATCAGTTCTTCGCCGTCGATCTTGATTTCACTGCCGGACCATTTGCCAAACAGAATCTTGTCGCCAGCTTTGACGTCCATGGCGATACGCGCGCCTGCATCGTCTTTTGCGCCTGCACCAACGGAAACGACTTCGCCCTCTTGCGGTTTTTCCTTGGCGTTTTCGGGGATAATTAGACCGCCAGATGTCTTTTCGTCGCCTTCGATACGGCGAACGAGAACGCGGTCGTGGAGCGGGGTAAACAACATGGAAGTGTTG
>NZ_CALJXO010000151.1:0-10861 GCF_937988555.1 uncultured Boseongicola sp.
TTGCAAGGCACGGGCGCAACCGGTGTATCCGGCGACAGTGGTCTGCATGAAATCATTCCCAAGGGCATCAATCATGGCGGGGTTATTGGCTATAAAGCCCTCGGTCAGCCAGCGTTCAAGGGTGCCGGGCCAAATGGCGGACATCCCCCCATCCGAGATGGCCGCGATACGGTCATCCCAGCTGTTGGCGAAAGACGTGGGGGCATCCGCGCGCGCGCAGGCGCACACGACTTTGCCAAAGCGATCTGTGTAATCTAGCGCGAGGCCAAGGCCCGTCATCCCACCAAGCGAAAGGCCGACAAAGTCAGCTGTTTCAATCTCGAAATGATCAAGAACGGCGACCGCATCAGCGTTTAGATCGTCAAAGTCATAGTCGCCAGTAGGTGTACTTGATTGGCCGTGGCCGCGTGTGTCGTAACCGATGATGCGGTAGTGTTGCTCTAAAAACGCGCGTTGCAGGCCCCACATGCCAAGGCCTGCACCAAGCGAGTTGGACAATAGGATCGCGGGGCCGTTTTTGCGCCCAGATTCGTGTGCGGACAGGGTAACATCGCCACGGGAAACCGTAACGCGGTCGCTCATTTTGCGGCCGTTTCGTTACCGATAGCTGCACTGATAATCGGCATGGTTTTTTCGGCAAGCCTTATCATCGAATTGCGGCCAAGTTCGACATCGGTCCAATCTTTACCCGCATACAGGAGCGTGCCGAAATCACCGACTTCATCGCGTAAGGCAAGCAGATCGTCGGCCACTTTGTCTGGCGTGCCCCAGATCACGCAATCTTCAAGGACGCCGTCGAGCGTGACTTCGTCGTCGTGCATGTTCTGGTCGACCTTGAACAGGTTCGCGCGGCCATGCTTTTTCATCTTTGTAAGCAGTTGCGAGTAATAATAGCGGTAGGGGCTTTGTGGCCCAAATGCGTATTCCTTGGCCGTTGCCAAGTTATCAGCGACAAACACGGACTTCGCCACGCGCCAGTTGGCGGGATCAGCGCGACGGCCCACGCGTTCACAGCCCTCAACGTACTTCGGCCAATGGGATTTGACCCATTTTTTGAGCAAGAAGTTAGCTGAAATTGGATCCCATCCACGCGCGGCGGCCTCGGTTACACCTTTGGAAAACGGCGCCACAGCCGTCACAACAATTGGCGGATGCGGGCGTTGCAGGGGTTTTGGCATAATGCCTTGACCTATTTCTAATTCCATCTGCGTTTCGGTCGTGATGTTCCAGAAATCGCCCTTGATGTTATAGGGCGCCTCAGACTCCCAGATTTTCAGGATTTGATTGATCCCCTCAAGGAACATCGCGGGGCGGTCGGCATTCAGGCTTCCAAAGGCTTCGGCGTCTGTCGCAAGTCCACCGGGTGAAATCCCGAAGATGAACCGGCCATCTAGCATGTGATCCAGCATCGCCACCTGTGCAGCCACAGCGGCAGGGTGCGCGTTGGGCAGATTGACGGTGCCGGTCCCAAGTTTGATCTGCTTGGTTTCTGCGGCGATCCAGGCAATGAAGCTGATACAATGGGTTATGTTTTCAGCTGCGTCGGTGGTGTGTTCGCCAACATAGGCTTCTGTAAAGCCAAGCTCGTCCGCCAACAAAAAAGCGGCACGATCTTCGTGCAGGCATTGCCGCCAATCCTTACCCAAGGGGTGAATCGGCATCGTGAAAAATCCTAGGTCCATCATATCCTCCGCAGAACTAACCAAGATTTAGCGCAAGCGGCGCATCGGGGAAAATTATGAAAATGACAGCTAGGTATCATAAAATCACATGAGGGCACTTGGCAGCAATGTGGCCAGTATCGGGAAAGCCAACACAAGAACAGCGGCGACCAAGATCAGCAGAAAATAAGGGGCCGATCCGATAAAGATCTTCTTCAGTGTTGCGGTGGGGTCGGGGACCGCGCCTTTGACGGTGTAGACCAGCAATCCAAACGGCGGTGACAAAAGCCCGGCCTCAATCACCAAAATCCCGAAGATGGCGAACGCGATAGGATCGTAACCCAACGCGATGGCAAGCGGCGCAAAGATCGGGACAGTCAGCAGAATTATCGAGATACTGTCGATAAGCATGCCCAAGATCAACCAGATCAGACCCATCAGCATAATCACCATTAAGGGCGACAATTGGCTGTCGATAAACAGGCCTTGGATGTAGTTCACACCACCGCCGAGTGCGAGAAGCCGTGAATACATCTGCGCAGCGATCAACAAGAACATGATCGGTGCCGTCGTACGGCCGGCTTGATACATGCTTTCCAGAATATCGTTCAGCCGCATGCCTTTGATAATTCCGATCACGAGGGCGCAAATCACACCAAATGCAGCAGCCTCGGTCGGGGTGAACCAGCCCAGCCAGATACCTCCGATCACGACCGATATCAGCGCCAGAATACCCAAGCCGCCAATCAGTTCTGAGCGTTTTTCCTCGGGGGTTGGATTAACCAATGGCTTGTCATAGGCGGGCGCAATTTTTGGGTTTATGATCGCCGCGATGATCACGTAGCCAGAGAAGAGAAGGGCCAGAATGATGCCCGGCAAGATGCCAGCGATGAACAATGCGCCGACGGACATCTCCGTCAGGATCGCCCAGACGATCAGCAGAACGGAGGGAGGGATCAGCATGCCCAGACAGGCAGACCCCGCAACAGCGCCAAGGGCAAAGGTTTGTTTGTAGCCCAGTTTCATCATCTCAGGATAGGCGATCCGGCTGAACGCCGCTGCAGAGGCGATCGACACGCCTGTTACGGCAGCAAACACCGTGTTGCCCGCAATCGTCGCAATCGCCAGACGGCCGGGCAGGCGGCGCAATGATCGGTCACATATTCGATAAAGATCCCCTGCGGCCCCACTTCGCCATATAAAATCGCCCATCAAGACAAACAGGGGGATCACCACGAACACATCCTTTCGGATTGCTTCATAAGCGGTGTTAGACATGATCGACAGCGCCGCTTCGGTGTTGCCGCGGAACATAATGAACACACCCACACCGGAACACAAAGCCAGCGCGACACCGATGTGGACCCCAAGAAGGATCAGCACAATCAGCACCCCGAGCATCAAAATGACGATATCACCACCCATGGCCTGCGCTCCTAATCTTCTAATCGCGCGAGGGCACCTGGCGCCTCATTTTCATTGAGGAGCTGTCCGGTCCAGTCGAGCCAAATCATGTAGGCATAGGCGAATGCACCAAAGGCAGACATCACACCGATAGCACCGCGCACAGGCCACGTTGGGACCCTAAGCGATCCTTCTCCTTCATATTCGCCGACGCGGTAGGCATCCCAGAACGACGGGACCGTGCCCCAGATGAGGGCCAGAAACAGCAGCAATCCGAGGATCGAGCCAAAGGTGCGCAGCAGGCGTCGTAATACAGGGGGAACGGCGTCAGACAAGATTGTCGTACGCAGCATCGACCCCGAATATATCGCCAACGGTATCTGTAGGAAGGTGATGGTTACGACTGAGTTCTGCAGGAGTTCTTTGGTGCCGGGGATTGGACGTGACAGAAGAATCCGCCCAAAAACATCACCAAAAATCAGGAACGCCAAAGCGAGGGTCCAAAACGCAGAAAATATATGCAACAGGCGTGCGCCGCCGATCTGTGCCTTCATCCCGCCTTCCCCGATGCCTTAAAATCTAGCTTGCAGAACGCTAACGGTTGGGGTGAGAGGGTCAATAGCTTATTTAGCGAACGATAAATTAAAATGCCTTTGGGTGGCAGGGTTTCTTGACCGATGCGCCGCGATGTGCACAAAATGAATTAACTAGTGACTGATAAATAAGCCGAATTGCTCGGCAACAGCGCTTAAAATTGCGGTGACTTCCGCACGTTCTGGGAGGAAACGAAATGAAGAAACAAATTACACTTGGCCTTGGCGCACTTGCGATCATGGCCCTTGCGGCTCCTGCCGTTGCTGACACATTCACGCTGCGTATTGGCTCTGGACACCCGAATGGACCGGCTATCTATGTCACTGATACGGCAAACTTTTTTGTCCCTGAAGTTGTCCGCCGCGTTGCCGAAGAAACAGATCACGAAATAGAATTTGTCGAAGGGTACGGCGGCGCGATGGCAGGCGTAGCTGAGACGTTGGAAGCAGTTCAAAACGGCATTCTGGACATCGGCGCGTACTGCATTTGCTTTGAGCCTGCCAAGTTGTTCCTGCACAACTTTCCCTATTACGCGCCCTTTGGCCCACAGGATTCGGGTCAAGCGATGGCCGCCGTGCGCTCTGTCTACAATGACGTGCCTTGGCTGACAGACCAGTTCAACGAAGAGTATGACCAAGAACTGATCGGTCTGCACGGCTGGGACAACTACCACGTAGGCACGACCGAGCCTTGGGAGACGATCGAAGACCTGCAAGGCGTCAAAATTGGTGGCGCTGGTCCGAACCTTCCTTGGCTGGAATTTGCCGGCGCCATTCCGGTGCAATCCACGTTGCCAGAAGGCTATCTGTCGCTTCAGACGGGTGTTTATTCCGGCTGGCTAATGTTCCCATCCGCCTATCTTGGTTTTAAGTTCCACGAGCCTTCACCAAACTACACGCTGGTGGGTTTCGGGGCGATGCCAGTTAACGCGTTGACAGTAAACACCCGCTCTATGGCGAACCTGCCAGAAGACGTGCAGCAGATCATTCGCGAAGTGGGCCAGGCTTACGAAGACCAGTCCGGTGAATCGCTGAACGCAGCGCAGCAGCGTGGTCTCGATGGCCTCGCGGCCGCAGGTACGAACGTGCAAACGCTGGGCGATGATGTGCGTGCAGAATGGGCCGCGTCGTTGACAGGGTTCCCGCAGCTGCAGGCGACCGAAGCTGACGGTCGTGGAATGCCAGGCACAGAAGTGATGAAGGCCTACTTGGCCGCAGTCCCTATGACCGGATACGACTGGCCAGTTGAGTACGTGGTCGAGTAAACGCATCCAGACCCAAGTAAGGGCGCGTCGCATCAGTGGCGCGCCCTTTTTTTCGACGCGCCCTGTCAGGCGGCACTCATCTGCGCAATCGTGCTCGACACGAGGTAGATACCGAGGATCACCAGTAGAATGTGGATGACGATGTAGAAAGGCTCCTTCGGAATCCGTTGGTTGATGCGTTTTCCGATAAACATACCCAACGGCATGATCGGCAGCAGCATGGCCGATACCCACAGACTGTCGATGGTCACGAGCCCAATGGCAAAGGCGATGGGGACTTTCACGATGTTGACCAAAAAGAAAAACCATATCAGCAGCGCCACATAGACCTGCGGCGCAAGCCGGAAGGGCAGTAGGAACATTTGAATTGGCGCCTCACCCATAAGGAAAAAACTGGTGAATCCCGTGGCGCCGTTTAACCCGATGAGGCGCGGCCAGTTGCGCACCGATGGGTCAAGCGTTGTTTCGACCTCAGCCTTTTGGCGCGCACGCACCAAAAAGAACTTCACGCCGATGACGAACGACATAATCCCAAGAAAAATCGCGAGGTAAGTTGCAACGATAGACCGAAACACGAGTGCAGCAATGAAAACACCGACAATCCCAGAGGCGGCCATGGGCCACAAAAGCGCGTAAGGCACTTTCTTACGATAAATCCACGCGAGGATAATATCCATCACGATGTAGGCCGGCAAAAGCACCGAGATCGCAGTCGTTATATCAGAGAACGCGGCCACAAGCGGCATTGCCAATGAGGCGATCATCCCGCCAAAACCCGCCTTTGCCAGCGCGACAAAGAATACCGCAAATCCAGCGACGCCTAAGAATAGGATTGAGTATTCGTCCGCCACCCTCGCGCCCCTCGAAAGACGCGAAAACCGGCGTCACCGTTGTCTGTGCCGCCGGTTACTTTGCCGCCGAGTCGATCACGTTCAGCACCCGCTCAGGCGTCATCGGCATTTGCCAGATGCTTGCGCCCAACGGCGACAATGCATCGTTGACCGCATTCAAAATCGCGGCGGGTGCGCCGCCGGTTCCAGCCTCGCCCGCGCCTTTGGCTCCAAGGACGGATGTTTTGGTTGGGGTTTCGATATGGGCAACAGTGATGTCGGGCATCTCGCTGGCCATCGGCACCATATAATCGGCCATGGTCGCATTCAGCATTTGCCCATCGGGGGAATACAGACATTCCTCATAGAGCGCGCCGCCGATGCCTTGCACGACGCCGCCCCTGATTTGTTCATCTACCAGCAACGGATTGATGACGCGCCCGCAGTCTTCGACCGCCCAGAAATGCAGGACTTTGACAAAGCCCGTAGCAATGTCGACTTCGACATGTGCCGCCATTGCGGCGTTGGTAAAGACGAACGGAAAGTCGGTAACGCGGTAGTGGCGGGTCGCGATCAGTTCGGGGTTCAGATCTTTGGGCAGCTCGTTCCCACGGTAGTAAACAGTGCGCGCCAAATCCGCGAGGGGCAGACGTATCGCCCCGTCAAGATCGGTCACAGCGCCGTCTTGGATGTCGAGTTTATCAACGGTGGTTTGCAACATGACAGCCGCCACATCGAGGACCTGATCCTTCAGCGCTTGGGCGGCTTGCAGCATCGCTTCGCCACCAATGCCGGCACCACGAGATGCCCATGTGCCACCGCCGTAAGGGGTGGTTGCGGTGTCGCCGGTGGTGACCTTGATACGGTTCAGTGCGACGCCAAACACGCCAGCGGCGATCTGTGCCAGTATCGCATTGGTGCCCTGACCCTGTTCGGTGATGGAGGACGACACGTGCAATGCACCGCCAGCATCAAGCCGCACAGTTGCGCCATCTTGGGACGCAATGGACGCGCCACCGACGCCGTAAAACATCGGGCTGGGGTTGGTGACTTCGACCATCGAGACAAAGCCGATGCCGCGATAGATGCCGTTCTGACGCTCACTCGTTTGTGCGGCGCGCAGGCCCTTGTAATCCATGATATCGGTTAGCTTGAGCAGAGCACGCTGGTGGCTTAGATCGTCAAGTTTCATCCCCGTCGCGGATGCCCGTGGATAGCTGTCATCTGCCATAAGGTTGTGCTGGCGCAGCGTTACGGGGTCCATCCCGATTGCACGGGCGCAATCCTCCAGCAGACCATCCGCGACGGCCATGGCGATGGGATGACCGACACCGCGGTATTGGCACATCAGGGTTTTGTTCTGAAACACGACGCGGCCCTTTGCGCGGTAATTTTCGAGGTCATACGGCGCGCCCGTGAGGTTCAGGATTTGGTTGCATTCAATTGCGCTGGTGCGCGGATACATTGAGAATGGGCCAACCCCTGTGAGGTCATCAAAGTCGATGCCGACAATGGTGCCGTCTCTCGTGACCCCCATCCGAGCCTTAATAATATGATCGCGTGCGTGGATATCTGTTACGAAGCTTTCGAACCGATCCGCAATGAACTTGACCGGCCGATTTAGCAGCTTGGCCGCCGCAGCGGTTGCGATTTCATCGCCGTAGGTGTGGATCTTGATCCCGAATGATCCGCCAACGTCGTTGGAAATCACACGCACGTTTTCCTCGGGCAGGTCGAGGTGCGTGGCGAAGATGACCTGCATCATATGCGGGGCCTGGCCAGAGTAATAGACCGTCAGTTGTTGTTCGGATGGGTCAAAATCACACAGCGTGCCACGTGATTCCAGTGTCACGCCAGTGTGGCGACCAAAGCGGAATTCGCGTTCAATCACTTGCACACCGGGCGCGGCAAAGGCAGCGTCGATATCACCTGCGACGACGTCGCGTTCCCACGCAAGGTTGTTGCCAAATTCAGGATGGATGACTGGTGCGTCGCCATCGAGGGCCGTTTCCGTATCAACGACCGGTGGGAGCTCATCGTAGTCGACCTCAACCAACTCGCATGCGTCTTCCGCCAGCGCACGCGATGTTGCGATAACCATGACAACAGGCTCGCCCTGCCACCGTGCGATACCGACAGCCAAGGGGTGCTGAGGGGCAGATCGCAGGCCCTTCATATGGGTCAAAACGCCCACATAAGGGGTTACATGTTCGGCCAGATCGTCGCCGGTGTAGATTGCGATAACGCCGGGCGCGGATTTCGCTTTAGTTGTTTCAATCTCGAGGATTTTCGCGTGCGCATGGGGGGAGCGCACGAAGGCCGCATGGGCCATCCGCGGCAAAGTCTCATCATCGACAAAACGTCCGCGCCCTTGCAAAAGGCGGGCAGCATCTGCGCGCGGTGAGGGCTGGCCAATATAGCGGTTCGGTTTGTCGAAAATGTGTGCTGGACCGGTCATGTGCGGGACTCCTCGATCACGTCGCAAATTGCATCGACGATGGATTGATAGCCTGTGCAGCGGCAGTAGTTGCCCGAAATATGCTTGCGGATCGCATCACGGTCCGCCGCGCCGCCGGCATCAATATAGCCAAGGGCACTGGCCAGCATTCCAGGGGTGCAAAAGCCGCATTGCAGGGCGTTGCGGTTGGTAAAGGCCGCTTGCAGCGCCGCACTTTGGCCACTGTCTGCAAGACCTTCGATTGTGGTAATTTCTGTGCCGTTGGCTTGGGCGGCCAGCATCAGACAGCCGCGCACCGTGTTGCCATCAACGATGATTGTGCAGGCACCGCAGACGCCGTGTTCGCAACCAACGTGGCTGCCAGTCAGGCTGAGATCGCCGCGCAGGAAATCGACAAGGTTTAGGCGCGATGGAACTGTGGCTTTGACGGCCTCGCCGTTGACGCGCAGTTGGATGTCTATTGAACGGCTCATGATGTCATTCCTTCCAGTGCGCGGGTCAGTGCGACACCCGCAAGGCGCTGGCGCGTTGCCGCACTCGCCTTAGGGTCATCGGTGAATTCAATGTCGCTCAAATGGGTCAGCGCGATTTTCATTTCGGTTTTGCTGCCAAGCGCGTCCTCAAGGGCAGGGACGCGTACGGCGCGGTCAGCAACGCCGAAAAAGGCGATCCGATATGTGTTATCCGAGCAGGCCAGTGCAACGCCTGCCAGTGCGTAATCGCCGTGGCGTTGGGTTAGTTCATGAAACCCGAACTGCTGGGCGGTGGACGCCGCTGGAATTAGAATGGCGATGATAAGTTCGTCTTCCTCAAGCGCCGTTTCAAAGTAGCCAAGAAAGAAATCCTCGGCCTTGATCGCGCGGGTGCCAATGGGGCCCGCAACTTCGATCTTCGCATCTAGCGCTAGCATCAACGCCGGCATTTCGGCCGCCGGATCAGCGAGCGCCAGCGAACCGCCGATTGTGCCGCGATTGCGAATCGCATCATGGGCGATATGGGGTAGGGCCATTGCGAATAGCGGGATGTCCGCCAACACAATCGCATCCGCCATCAACTGCGCATAACGGGTCATCGCCCCGATCCGGACAGTGCCGCCATCGCGGGTGATTCCACGCAGTTCTGCCACATCCGCAAGGTCAATCAACACTTCGGGGCTCGCCACGCGAAAATTCATCATCGGCATCAGGCTTTGCCCACCTGCCAACGGCATCGCGCCGCCGTCGTGTTTGGCCAACATCGCCAGTGCTGCATCCAAACTGGTCGGGCGCAGATAGTCGAAATCCGGTGCCTTCATAGTGATCCCCCTAAAACAGCCGGAATCGCGCACCAGCCCTTTACGTTATATGCATGCTAAGTTATCGAGTTATAAATAAGGATCAAGTACGGAAGTTGACCAATGGGTTAGATCAAACAGAAAACCGCAATTGCCGCGCGCCAATCCGGCGTTGGGCAAACCCATTTAGCAGCCACGTGCGGGTGCGCGTTGTCAATAGTATAAAGATGAGCCGCTTGAGCGGGCAGTGACGAACCGAGACGATGATGTCGGCGCTGATCGGCTGCACCAATGTTATCTCCAAGAAGGTCGCCAAAAAGGCGGGCGTTACATTCGGTGAGATGAAGATTGAGATGTCGTACAAATTCAACCGCCTTGGCACCATGCTGATGGAACAAGTTGATTTACCCTTTGACGAGGTCGCGCTGGATAGTGATGTTTAAACTGATGCCACGCCTACGCTGATGGACGAAATTAAATCTGAGCTCGAAAGATTCTGCCCAATTGCTGTTGTTTTCCGCGCAGCCGGCATGACGATCACTGAAAACTGGTCAACGCGGTCATTGTCCGACAAAGCCCATTAATCCGATTGGAATGAACATGTCACAGAAACTTATGCCCGACAGTCAGGCCCCTGCGCTGTCCCTGCCGCTTGTTGGCGGCGGCACTTGGACGCTTGCGGATCAGTCGCCAAAGAACTTCACTATGGTGATCTTCTATCGCGGGCTGCACTGTCCCGTTTGCAAAATGTATCTGACCAAGCTGAATGGGCTTATCGATATGGCCGCCGAGGCTGGTGTCTCGGTCGTCGCGGCGTCAATGGATCCAGAAGCACGTGCGACACAGACGAAAACTGACTGGGAACTAAGCAATATCGATCTGGCCTACGGTGCAACTGCTGAAGATGTTAAAAACTGGGGTCTCTATCTGTCGACGGCGTTCAAAGAGGCTGAGAATGCCCAATTCGCAGAGCCGGGCCTGTTCTGGGTGCGCCCCGACGGTCGCCTGTACCTGATCGACATTTCAAACATGCCATGGTCGCGCCCTGACGTAGAATTCCTTTTGTCCAAGGTGCAGTTTGCCATGGATAATAACTATCCAGCGCGCGGAACGACAGCCTGATTAAGTTAAGTCAGTGTCCCGTTCTGCTAAAAAAATAGGACCGCATGATGGAACTGAAAGACGAAATTTTCATCCGCGCGCCGCAAGACCTGGTCTATGCTGCGTTGATTGATCCCGAAATCTTAAAGGTCTGCATTCCTGGCTGCGAAGAGTTGATCAAGCATTCCGACACCGAGTTGGAAGCTAAGGTCACTCTTAAGATAGGTCCTGTTAAAGCAAAATTCAGCGGCAACGTCACGTTAAGTCCAGTCGCCC
>NZ_CALJXO010000152.1:0-11124 GCF_937988555.1 uncultured Boseongicola sp.
CGAAACGTACAGGCAAGCGAGTTTTAACATCATCATAATCGACTGGGGATTCAACCGCCGGCATTTCACGAAATAAAAGGAGGAGAAGACATGACTAAATTGAAATCCTACGCGACGCTGCTGGGCGCAACGGCGTTGACGTTGACCGGTGCGGCTTCAGTGTCTGCAGCCGATCTGGAGTTCTACTTTCCGGTGGGTGTGAACGCTCCGGCAGTGGAAACGATCCAAGCCCTAACAGACGAATGGGCGGCGGCTAATCCGCAGCACACTGTGAAAGCGGTCTATGCGGGCAACTACGAAGAAACGACAACCAAGGCGCTGACCGCAGCCAACGCAGGCCAACCGCCGCAGGTGGCCGTTCTTCTGTCGATCGACCTTTTCACGTTGATCGAAGAAGACGTGATCCTACCAATTTCGGACATCGCGAATTCGGAAGAAGACAAGGAATGGATTTCTGGTTTCTATCCCGCATTCATGTCGGACGCTCAGTTTGAAGGCAAAACCTACGCCATCCCGTTTCAGCGCTCGACGCCGGTTTACTACTATAACAAAGACGCATTCCGCGAAGCTGGACTTGATCCTGAAGCACCACCAAAGACCTGGGACGAGATGATCGAGGTTGGTAAGGCGCTCACGGTGAAGGACGACAACGGAAACGTGACCCGCTGGGGCACACGCATCCCGACGCTTGGTCTCGGAGGAGCGTGGCTTTTCGGTGGTCTGGTCGTCTCTAAAGGCGATGTACTGACCACAGAAACCGGTATTGAGGCGCGGATGGACACGCCCGCGACTTTGGCATCGTTGGAGTTTCTTCTGAGGCTGGCTGAAGAAGAAGTCATGGCGCCGGGTGGAATCACTTGGGGTGATACGCCAAAGGCATTTCTTGAAGGTCAAACCGCTTCGATGTGGACCTCGACAGGCAACCTTGCCTTCATCGAGGAGAACGCGGAATTCGACTGGGGCGTTGGCTTCCTTCCGGGTGGTGATGGGCCGGGTGCACCAATCGGTGGCGGCAACTTCTACGTGTTCCAGGACACGACAGAAGAAGAGCGTGAAGCCGCGCTGGACTTTATCAAGTTCATGACATCTCCCGAAAGTGCGGCCAAATGGAGCATTGCGACTGGCTATGTCGCTCCGCGTCCTGATACATGGGAAACGCCAGAGATGAAGGCCTATGCCGAACGCCTGCCACAGGCTTTGGTAGCACTGGACCAGCTTGCTTATGCTGAACGTGAATTCGCGACGTTCCAGCGCGCCAAGGTCACACAGTATCTGGTTGATGCGATCGAAAGCGTCGTGACCGGAAACGCCGAGCCAGCAGAGGCGTTGGCCAAAGCCCAAGAGGGCGCGGACAAGATTCTGAGTGAATATAAGTAAGGCGACACCAAAAATCCGCTCTGCGCAGAAACCGTGTTTGCGCAGGGCTCACCTGCCTTTTCGAACGCACTCGCAGCAAGGTGACACGCAATGAACAACCGATTGTCAATTCGACTGGCAGTGATCATGTTGGTCATTCCGTGTTCGCTGCTGGTCGCGTTCACCCATTATCCTGCCATTCAGGCACTGATAAATTCCTTTTGGAACAATAGCAGTTCGCGTCGCCCTTCGCGTTTTTCAGGGATCGAAAACTATCAGGCGTTAATGGAAGACGACCGCCTGGCACAAATTCTGATCAACAGCACGATCTACGCGCTTGGCACCATCCCGCTGGCGATCGGTCTTTCGATTGGCATGGCGCTTTTGGTGAATTCAAGGCTTCCGGGAACAACCTTGATGCGGCTTTCGTTCTTCATGCCGACGATGCTGCCGATGATTGCGGTCGCCAATATCTGGCTGTTTTTTTACGCGCCCGGCATCGGCCTTGCCTCTCAGATCCTCGAAGTGTTTGGGATGCCATCGATCAACTTCCTTGGCCGTACAGACACAGCGCTGGCGTCCATGATGTTTGTCGCCGTGTGGAAAGAAGCCGGGCTGTTCATGATATTCTATCTGGCCGCTTTGCAGTCTGTGCCAACAAACCTGAAGGACGCAGCCAAGCTTGAGGGCGCAAGCGCATTGAGGGTTTTCTGGGATGTCGTGATGCCGCTTTTGCGGCCAACAACAATTTTTGTAGCGGTCAATGCGCTGATCAATGCGTTTCGGCTTGTGGACCACGTCATCGTTATGACCGAAGGCGGGCCGAACAACTCCAGCGCGCTCTTACTCTACTATATTTACGAAGTGACGTTCCGTCAAAGAGACTTCGCCTATGGTGCAACCCTGACCGTGTTGATGGTCTGCCTGCTTGGGCTGCTGGCCATCGTGCAATACTGGGTTTTAAACAGAAAAGCGCACTACCAATGAACCGCGGCTTGAACAGAATTCTGTTATCGACAATGGGCGTCGTGTTCGCGGCTCTTTGGGCGCTACCGTTCATTTATTCCGTCTGGACTGCGTTCCACGACGAAAAATATTCAGCCAACTTCCAGTTAGGCGCGCCATGGACATTTGAAAACTTCATCGAGGCTTGGCAGTCCGCACCCTTTTCGCTCTACTTTGCAAATACGATGATCCTGATCACCATTGTTCTGGTCGCAAACCTGATATTGTGTACGCTGGTTGCTTATGCCTTTGTGCGCTACAAATTCCGCTGGGCGGGCTTTCTGTTTGCGCTGATCATGGTGCAACTTTTGATCTCGCCGGAGATTTTGATCGTCGAGAATTATTTGACGCTTTCACGCGTTGGGTTGACAGACACGATAATCGGGATCGCCCTGCCTTATCTAACTTCGGCGTTCGGCATTTTCCTGCTGCGCCAGACTTTCCTAACAGTGCCGAAGTCGCTGGATGAAGCGGCCCAAATCGAGGGCGCGGGTGCATGGCGCGTTTTGTGGAATGTCTATGTGCCGTTGGCGTGGCCTGTTTATCTGGCCTATTCGCTGGTTTCGATCAGCTTTCATTGGAACAACTTCCTGTGGCCTTTGATCGTGACCAACTCACCAGAGGTGCGCCCGTTGACCGTTGGCCTAAGTGTTTTTGCCACTGTAGATAGCGGTGTCGAATGGTCTCTGGTGAATGCAGCAACGCTGATGACCACCGCGCCTCTCATCATTGCCTTTATTATTTTCCAACGCCAGTTCGTCGCCAATTTTATGCGCGCTGGCATCAAATAACGATGCGTCCAATGCCAGAAAACACAGTGGAACCCCTAAATTGCTAATTGCGCACACCTCCGATTTTCATGTCTTCGCGGACGCGCCGGAAACTTCGCTGGTACGTCCCGATATTGTCCAGGCCACACGCAAGGTTATCGCCGATATTGCCAATTTCTCACCCTGCATTGATGCGGTGATGATCACGGGCGATCTGGCGGACGGCGGCTCGGCGGAAGACTATGCCCTTGTGAAGGATATTTTGTCGCCCATCAAAGTTCCGATTTTCGCGGTTCCGGGAAACCACGATGCGCGTCAGGGCTTCAGAGCTGCCTTTGAAGATTCGCTTCCTTTCGGGCCAGGGTCAAAACTGGATTACGAAGCGTCCTGCGGTGATCTGCGGATTATTGCGCTTGATACGCTGATCGAAGGTCAGGTCACCGGCGGCCTTGATGACAGCCAAATCGATTGGCTTGCTGAACGGCTGGCTAATCCGACAGAGCGACTGACACTGATCCTGATGCACCACCCCGCGTTTCCGTCAACGATCACAAAGCTTGATCAAATGGCGTTGAAAGACGGGCATTCGAAATTTGAAAAGCTTATTGCCCAATACTCCGGTCCGGTCAGGATCTTGTCGGGCCATATTCACCGACCGTTCCAGACGCTCTGGAACGGCATCTGGTGTGCGGTCAGCGGCGGGCCTTCCTTCCAACACGCGTTGAAATTGGCCCATAACGCACCGGAGCCATCAGATGTGGACGAGCCATTTGCATATTTCATTCATCGGATAGAGGAGGCCGCTGCCATGACCGTTCATACCCGGTATGTCGCGCTTTGACCCCGCCACTTGAGAAATCCAGCGTCGCTGCTGTTGAACAACTTGCGCGCGATGCCGGGGCCGTCGCCCTGCGCCACTTCGAGGCACTAAGCACCGTGCCGGTGGAGTCAAAAGGACACCTTGATCTGGTGACCGCCGCCGATCAGGACGTCGAACGCTTTTTAACCGAAGGGCTTGCCAAGGCGTTTCCTGAAGATGGCATTTTCGGCGAAGAAGGGGCCGCGCACCAAGGCACAAGCGGTCGCACGTGGGTCGTTGATCCGATTGACGGCACGTTCAATTTTGTCCGCGGTGGCGATCAATGGGCAATTTCAATTGGACTCTATGAGGCTGGGCAGCCAACCTTCGGCGTCATCTTCGCGCCCCTGAGGTCGCAGATACTTGTGGGTGGCATAGGACTGGCGAGCACCCTGAATGGAGAAAGGCTGGCGCAGCGCAGCGGCCTTGATAGTTCCCGCGCCTCTTGTGGCGTCGGGTTTCACCCGGTCATCCCGGTTGAGCTGCGACTTGAGACTTTGCGTTTCGTCTTGGAAGATGCCGGCATGTCGTTTCGCTGCTGTGGTTCGGCGACGCTGTCGCTTATCGAGGTGGCCCTTGGCCAGGTCGATGGGTATCTTGGCATCGGTGAATCGTCTTGGGATCTCATGGCTGCACTGCCCATATTGGACCAAATCGGCATTCGCAGCACCGTAGACTGGAAGAATACGGATCTGTCGTCGAAATTGCGCTTTGCTTGCGGCACGCCAGAGTTTCTTCAGGCCGTCGCGCCTATCGTCGACTTTGGTGCCACGCTAGAGCTTTAGGTCTAACCGCGAACTTGTCGCCAACAACATCAGTGCGCGGACGAATTGACTGCAAGGCATGTGCCGGCGGTACTGTCATGTTAATTTGAGCAGTTTGAACGAGGCGCTAAGTTCCCAAAATCTAAGCGATCAATCAGGCAAAATATTCGCTCCAAAGGGCATCGTCAACTCGTGGAGCCTGTTTTGAAATCGTACAGACCGACATGACAAAAGCCAAACATTCCGGTGCCCTCAAAGGCCACCGTTTCCCGCCTGAGGTCATTGCATATGCGGTCTGGTCCTATTTTCGGTTTCCCTTGAGCCTACGTGATGTCGAGGATCTACTTGCGGCGCGCGGCATCATCGTGAGCTATGAGACGATCCGGAAGTGGGTTGGCAAATTTGGTAAAAAGTGTGCCGCTTCCATCCGGCGGGATCGGCCTGCGCCGTCTGATAAATGGCACCTTGATGAAGTGGTCATTCCTATCCGCTGGCGCAAATTCCGGCTTTGGCGCGCGATCGACAGCAATAGTTCCTATTCATCGCTGCAAGCAGCGACTGCCGGGCAACGGTCGTTCTCGATATTCTGGTTCAATCTCGGCGCAACACTCGCGCAGCGAAACGCTTTTTTGCGCAAGCTATTCAAGCAATACGGGCGGCCGCGCGGGCACTGTCAGAGGAAGCTTGGTTGAAGTGTGTAAGTGGCACATCTAGCGTCGCCGGATGACAAAACGCGACCCATTCAAGTACTTCAAAACGTCTCCCGACATCATCCTCCTGGCGGTGATTCTTTACGTTCGGTACCCCCCTGTCACTCCGGAATGTGGAGGATCTGCTGCACGAACGCGGGATCGATATCAGCCATGAAACGGTCCGTTTCTGGTGGAACCGGTTTGGGCCATTGTTCGCCGTGGAGATCCGAAGGAAGCGGGTTCAGCAACTTCGCACACATTCGAATTGGCAATGACATCTGGACGAGGTTTTCGTGAAGATCAACGGAGAAACGCACTACTTGTGGCGGGCTGTAGATCACGAAGGTGAAATTCTGGAAAGCTATGTCAGCAAGCGCCGCGACCGCAAGGCGGCGTTGAAATTCCTCAGGAAAACAATGAAGCGCTTTGGGCCACCACATGTCATCGTGACTGATCTACTGCGATCTTACGGCGCCGCGATGAAGGTCATCGGCAACGCAGATCGCCAAGAAACCGGACGCTGGCTGAATAACCGGGCTGAGAATTCTCATCTTCCGTTTCGCCGACGAGAACGAGCAATGTCGCGCCTCAGAAAGATGCAAACCCCACAGAAATTCGTCGCCGTTCATTCGTAAGCTCACAACCATTTCAACCAGGAACGTCACCTTCACTCACGCTGCAATTTCAAGCTCAACCGCGCCGCCGCTCTCGCTGAGCGGCGTCAGTTGGGCGCGACCTGAATTAAACCCGACTGGAAAACTGAGACGAGTTCGCATTCGTCTGACAGCACCAACGCAAGTCAATAAACTTGCGCAGGTTGTCTGCGGTCCAGGGCCTCCTTGTTTTTGGGGTCGTGGATTGCCGATTTGTGTAAACCAGTCAAAAGTTGGGTTGCGAATAATAGATGTTCACTTTACGTTCTCAATTGTTGAATTCATTATTCTGAACGGGCTCGTCATGGCAGACCAGATCGTCATCACCGAGAAAACCAGCCAGGCGAAGGACGTTCGCGCCGCCATTGGGTCTCGCTACGGCATGGTTCTTCCCGCCGAGGGGCATTTGTTCGACTTGCTCGAACCAGAGGATGTGGCGCCAGAGTGGAAGCGCTGGTCCCCGGTCCTGCTGCGCCCTCAGGAACTCTATGGCACACAGCCGGCAAAAGGCGGCAACAAAGCGGCCAAACTCAAAGCCATTCGCGAGGCACTACGCTCGGCCAAGCGGGTCTGGCTCGCCACCGATTGCGATCGTGAGGGGCAACTCATCGGCCAAGAGATTCTTGAGCATTACAATTATCGAGGCCAGGTCATGCGTGTGCTGTTTACAGCCCAGGACGCTCAGACCATTCGCCAGTCATTCGATCGTGCCGAACCTAATTCAGAATACGCCCGGCTTTACGCAGCTGCGGTCGCACGTCGCCAGGCCGATCAGATTTACAATTTGTCACTGACCCGCACTGCGACCGTCATCCTTGGCAAGGGCGCCCGGGGCGTCATCGGGGTTGGGCGTGTGAAAACCCCGACGCTGGCGATCGTCTGCAAGCGCGAACTGGAAGTTCGCGATTTCATTCCCGTCACCTATTTCGAGATTGTCGCCACGGCCATGGTCGAGGGCGGTGAATTCAAGATGCGACATGCACCACGGGAACGCATTCTTGAACGCGAGGTTGCCGAGACCGTGGTCGTGGCGGCCCGTAAATTCGAGGGACCGCTCGGCGTGCGTGTCGAGGACAAGCGCCAACAACCGCCGAAACTGCACGATCTGCCGTCACTCCAGAAACTCTGTGCCTCGCGCTTCGGCTGGGCCGCGGCAAAGACTCTCGAGATCGCTCAGGAACTCTATGACGGCCAGGGCAAGAAGATCATTACCTATCCTCGTGCGGAAGTGCGCTACCTTCCCGAGAGCTTGATCGGGGACGTGCCGCGGATCGTCGCCGGGCTGCAAGCGGGGCAATCGTTCAGCGCGATCCCCGTGCCAGCGCAGCCGATCATCCGCAAGGGTAAGAGCGGCACTTTCCACGACAAGGGATTGGAGGGGGCCAGCCACCACGCGGTCATCCCTAACGTCAACACCATCGAGGGCTTGCGCGAAGTCTGGCCGCGCCTTTCGGGCGACGAAAAAAAACTGTTTGACGTGATCGCGCGGGTGTACCTGGCCGCCATCATGCCGAATTTCCGCTATTGTCAGACAACTGCAACGCTCGATGTGGTCGGCTTTCCTTTCAAGGCGACCGGCCGCCAACCCATTGATCTCGGTTGGCGCGCGGCATTCCCGGAATGGAAACCGGCCGACGAAAGGGGCGATGACGCGCAGTTGCTTCCTCAGATGCGAAACGGCGAGACCACGCGATTGCGGAATGCGGCCGTCGAGGACAAGGAAACCCGACCACCGCCGCGCTATAATGAAGGCACTCTGATCGAAGCGATGCAGCAGGCCTGGCGCTTTGTCGATGACGAGGTTTTGCGCGACAGGCTGAAGGAAGCCAAGGGCATCGGTACGCCGGCGACCCGCGCCGAGGTCATCGGTGGGTTGAAACGGCAGGATTTTCTGATGCTCCAGGGCAAGAACATCGTACCCACCACAACCGGGTTGAAGTTGTTTGGCGTTCTCCAAGAGGCCGACCCGGCCTTGGTCGACCCTGGCGTGACGGCGCAACTCGAGTGTCTGCTCGACGATGTCGTCGTTGGCAAGCAGGAGATGATTGGTGCCATCGATGCCGTTTGTGACGTCGCCCAGCGAATTATCGGCAAGCTCGTGGAAGGCCCGCCGGGCGGTGTCTCGTCTTTGCTCGGCTTTGCATCCGACGGCGCGGGCGGTGGACGGCCACCAACACCCGCAATGAAGCGTTTCGCCGACAGCATAGCTCGCCAGAAGGGCATCAAGCCTCCAGCCGGTTACACAAAATCGGGATCTGTCTGCCGCGGGTTCCTCGAGAAACACGCCCCCAAGAAAGCTGAGGGCGTTGATGGGAAAACGATGGGAGGTGCTGGAGTAAGACCGGTAAGTCCAGCACAATTAAAATTCGCCGAGAGTATCTCGCGAGAAAAAGGTGTTGCGATACCCGACGAGGCCAAGACAAGCTCTTCCGCTATGTCCGTCTGGATTGACAAGAACCAAAGCGCAAAGCCTGGCAATGACCGCCGCAAAAGCGGCGAGAAGAATACTAAACCAACAGCGACAAAATCCGCTAAGTCAACGAAGCGGGCGGAAAGACCCAAGACAACCGCCGCTTTGGTGGATGCGAGGAGTCCGTCGGCTTCCGAGCAGCGGGATGCCGCAGCAAACACGCCACTGCGAATTCCTTATGGCAACAAGGATATCGCGCAAAAGCTCGGCGCCAGATACACTGCTGGCGGATGGTATGCGCCGCCCGGTGTTGATCTGACCGTGTTCAAATCCAAGGGATGGCTGTGAAGATGATGTTGAGCGCCGCCTCGCTATTGCGCCGCGAAGGCTCGGACCGCAGATCGGGGGAACTGTTCGCTGTCGCGGCCTACAATCTGGTCCGGCTGCCGAAACTGATGGCGGGCGCGAGGCTTTTCAAAGCCGCACTATAGCTGCCGAGCTTGTCCGTGATCACAACGCGCGGCCGCCTGTATTGCTTGAATAGCTTGCGCAAAAAAGCGTTTCGCTGCGCGAGTGTTGCGCCGAGATTGAACCAGAATATCGAAAACGTCCGTTGCCCGACAGTCGCTGCTTGCAGCGAAGAGGGGCCATTGCTGTCGATCGCGCGCCAAAGCCGAAATTTGCGCCCGCGGATAGGAATGACCACGTCATCAAGGTGCCATTTTTCAGACGACGCAGGCCGGTCCCGCCGGATGGAAGCGGCATACTTTGTACCCAAATTTGCGAACCCACTTCCGGATCGTCTCATAGCTCACGATGATGCCGCGCGCCGTAAGTAAATCCTCGACATCGCGTAGTCTCAAGGGAAACCGAAAATAGGACCAGACCGCATATGCAATGATCTCAGGCGGGAAACGGTGGCCTTTGAAGGCGCCGGAATGTTTGGCTTTTGTCATGTCGGTCGGTACGATTTCAGAACAAGCCCCGCAAGTTGACGATGCCGTCTGAGCCAGTGGAACGCGACTGTCGCGTCTCTACCTGATGAGAAAAGAGGTCGCCTTGTGCCAACACTGATCAAGCCTTGGGTAACTGCAGCCTTGCCTGAGCGCCGACCCGTCCGATGCATTCAATCTGGTTCTGCTCGCAGATCTATCCGATCTCGTCGCAGGGCCGCGGATTACAATCACGATCTTTCAGACCACCGCAGATCATAACCGTTGACGGCACCGCAAAAACAGGACTATCGCCGACCACGCCGCGGCGCACCATAGGTCGAATTCAGGAGGCACCTCCAGTCTCGATCTTGAGCTGATGGCCACAATGCTTGCAGTGTACCGCGTCAGTTTCGTGCCGGTTGAGGCCGCACTCCGAACATTTGTAACGCAGCTTGTTGGGCCGGAAAACGGTCTGAGCCAGACGCAAGAACAATGCGACACCAGCGACCATGATGACCACTGCCAAGAGCCGTCCTATGGGGCCGGTCAGGACGATATCGCCAAAGCCGGTGGTCGTCAGAGCGGACACGGTGAAGTAGAGCGCATCTACATAGCCCACGATGTCTGGGTTATGATCAGCCCTCAGCACAAAAACGAGGGTACTCATGAAGAAGATGAAGACGCCAAGATTGACTGAACTTACGATGACATCCTCATTGCGGCGGAAGAACGGCGTGTCGCGGCGCAGGTCGCGCAGAACGTGGTAAGAATGTAGCAGGCGCAAGGTCCGCAAGACTCTTAGGAACCCAAAACTCTGCGATACTAGCGGTGCCAGCAAGAGCGACAATATGACCACGACGTCCGTCACAGTGTAGATTTGGCGAAGCATCAGCGCTCGATTGGGGGCAATCCACAGGCGTGAGAGAAAGTCGGCCAAGATTAGTGCCCCGATAACGAAATCAGCGGCAAGGATCGCAGCCGTCGGGTCACGAGGGACAGTGGCGATAAAGAACACGATTGTGGAGACATCAAAGCCGATCAGGAGGTAGCGAAACATCGCTGCCTTTTTACTTGCGCCAGTATATAACAGGTCAATCGACTTCTTAAGGTTTTCCATTGCATTGCCCCCAAATCCTGCGCTCCGAACCGGTGCTTCCCATCGCGCAATGGGAGGCGCAGCCGCACGGCGGGCTCAAATCGCGCTTACCCGCGACGTTGTTACACGGACCTCCGCTCCGCTGATATCGACGCGGCCTGTTTCCTTGAGGGTGCTATAGATGCCGCACAAATTCAACGCCGATCGCCGTGACAAGATCCTGACGCAAAGGCATCCGGTGACCAACTGGGCCGAGTACGATGAAAGCCTGCGGCAACGCGGTGATCTGACGGTCTGGATCAGCGATGACGCGCTCGCTTTGTGGGCGGCACCACCGCGAATGACGCCTGGTGGTCAGGCTGTCTAATCGGATTTGGCGATCAAGCTTTGCCTGACGCTGGGCATGGTGTTCAAGCAGCCACTGCGGCGGCATTGACACGTTAAATCGACGATCTCGCGCGAACAGGTTAGCGCAGTTGAATGAGCAAGATTTCCTATTCCCGCCACCGATTTCCGCCCTCAATCATCCAACGGGCCGTCTGGCTCTATTTTCGCTTACCGTTGAGCTTTCGGGACGTGGAGGA
>NZ_CALJXO010000153.1:0-14869 GCF_937988555.1 uncultured Boseongicola sp.
GTTTGTGTCCATGCACTCAGCTACACGGAATTGCTTCTCAGTCCCATCTAAACGCCGCCCAGCCCTGACCATCCGCTCCCGTCGACTCGAGGCGCTCGATGCCTGGAATGTTGCCGCCGGTATCAGCTGAAAACGTTGGCACCGGGTGCTTGACGCAGGCCATTAGGGTTAACGTGACAAAACCATCCTTATTACTCTCTGCAGTTCGTTTCATTCGCCGTAGGGGATCCAGATGTTCTTGACCTGCGTAGCATGCCGAAGAAATTCGCGACCCTCGCCCTGATCCTCGTCAAACCAGTTCAAAGCTTTCCCGCCTAAAACCCATGTGCGTTTCAGATTGCCGATCGACGCTCGCTCAACTGCCTCGCCAGCTTGGTCACTCCCAAAATGCCACATCGCATCGACACCAGAGTGCTCGGAAAGAGCTTTCGTCAAGACATCGTGGTCGCCGGTTACGATGTTGACCACGCCACTCGGTAGATCCGATGTTTCAAATACCTGATACAAATCCGTTGCCGCGATTGGGTGGTCTTGCGAAGGCAATGCCACAACACAGTTTCCCATCGCTATTGCGGGGGCCACGAGGGAAACAAACGACAATAGTGGAGCTTCATTTGGACAAGCCATACCAATCACGCCGATGGATTCATTCATGGCCAACGCCGCGCCGCGGATGGGCACTTGATGCACGGCGCCGTCATATTTGTCCGCCCACGCGGCGTAGCAGAACAGCCGATCGATACTTGCCAAGATTTCTTCTTGGTGCTTACCGGTGTTCATAGAGCCCAGTGTTGCGGCAAATTCCGGGGCCCGCGCAGACAAATTTTCTGCAATATAATAGAGAATTTGTGCCCGTGCATGCCCCGTAGTGGTCGCCCAACCAGCGGCGCTCCTCGCTGCTTCAACGGCATTTCGTATGTCTTTGCGGTTTCCTTCGCCAACTTGACCAATTTGCTCGCCTGACGCTGAGAAAATTAGGCGATCATATCCGCTGTCTGGCCGGACCTGCTTGCCGCCAATGTACAGTTTTCTTGTCCGGTCTATTGCGTTCAGCCCAGAACCGCGCTTGGTCGCCAATGGAGGTTTGGATGGTTTTGCTGCTGCAAGAGCCTTCAGGTAAGATGGCTTTAGGTATTCGAACATTCCTTCGCGTCCGCCTTCACGCCCATAGCCGCTTTCGCGGTAGCCACCAAATCCTGCGGCGGCATCAAACAAGTTTGTTGAGTTGACCCATACAATTCCAGCTTTGACCTTTGGGGCAACATCAAGCGCAAGATTGATATTCTCCGTCCACACGCTTGCGGCAAGCCCATAGCGAGTGTTGTTCGCAAGTTCGACAGCCTCGTCCGGCGTTCTGAACGTCATTGCGACCAAGACCGGACCAAATATCTCTTCCTGCACGATTTTCATGGCTGGTTCGGCTGACGACAACAATGTCGGCGGGTAAAAACACCCACCTTCAGGCATGGGGCCTACGGGTTGATGAATCTCCGCGCCTTCTTCTATGCCAAGCCTGACCATTTCTACGATGCGCGATCGTTGCACGGGATCAATAATCGCGCCCATGTCAATTGACTTGTCCAATGGGTTGCCGACGCGCAGCTTGTCCATTCGGGCTTTGATCTTGGTCAGCACAGGCTCAGCGATGCTTTCTTGCACCAGTAATCTTGATCCCGCGCAGCAGACCTGGCCTTGATTGAACCAAATTGCGTCTACTAGACCTTCAACCGCGCCATCGATATCGGCGTCGTCGAAAACAATGAAGGGTGACTTTCCGCCAAGCTCAAGCGTCAGCTTCTTGCCTTGCCCGGCGGTCTGCCTACGAATGGTGCGACCAACATCAGACGAGCCGGTAAAGGCAACTTTGTCGATTTTCCTGTGGCCGGAAATAAGAGCGCCCGTGTCACCAGCGCCAGTTATAATATTGACGACACCCCGCGGCAGCCCGACTTCCTGGCAAAGCTCTGCAAAGCAAAGTGCTGACAGCGGAGTATACTCCGCAGGTTTTAAAACAACTGTATTACCGGCCGCGAGTGCAGGTGCTACCTTCCACGCCAGCATTAACAAAGGAAAGTTCCAAGGGATGATTTGGCCTGCGACGCCGATGGCCTCGTAGTCCGGAAACTCTGACTTGAGCAGCCTGGCCCAACCCGCGTGGTAGTAGAAGTGCCGCGCGACAAGCGGAATATCGATGTCACGCGTTTCTCGGATCGGCTTCCCGTTGTCGAGAGTCTCCAGCACCGACAGTAGTCGGCTGTTCCTCTGAACCAGGCGAGCCAGAGCATACAAGAAGCGGGATCGTCCGGATCCGCCGAGACCTTCCCAATCCGGCTGCGCAGAAGTCGCAGCAGCAACGGCCAGATCCACGTCTCTCTTCGTACCTGAAGACACTTTTGCTAAGACTTGCGATGTTGCCGGATTGTGTGTCTCGAAGAGGTTTTTCGGCGTCGTGAATTCGCCATCTATGAAGTGGCCGAATTGGGAGCCACGTTGCTCAATCCACGCAAGGGCTTCGGCATCACTTTCAGGTGCGGGTCCATATTCCATCGACTTGAAGGCTTCCAAGACAGTCATATTTCCCTCGTTCATGCCAGTGCATGGCGGTTGCTGGACGAGTATGCGCCAGTCACATAGTGCTCCAGTTGCCGTTCGATATCGCCTAACAGGGAAGATGCACCAAAGCGAAAGAGCTTTGGTGAAAGCCATTCATCCCCCAACTCCTCTTTCAGCAAGATCAGATATGAGATGCTGTCTTTCGCTTTCGAGATCCCTCCAGCCGCCTTGTAGCCAATCCTATTCCCTGTAAGCGCGTAATAGTCGCGGATCGCGCGCAACATGACCAAAGTGACAGGGAGCGTGGCATTCACGCTTTCTTTGCCGGTCGACGTCTTTATGAAATCTGCGCCAGCCGCCATGCACACCCAGGAGGCGCGAGCAACGTTGGTGAGCGTACCCAGCTCTCCAGTTGCCAGAATTGCCTTTACATGTGCCCGACCACAAGCTTCTCGATAGTCTCGCATTTCGTGATAGAGCGAAGTCCAATCGGCGTTCAAAACATGCCTCCTGGAAATGACGATATCGATTTCGTCCGCACCGGCGGCGACAGAGTCTTCGATTTCCATCACCTTCAATCGGTGAGGTGACAGACCTGCCGGAAAGCCTGTTGAAACAGCCGCGACCGGAATTCCTGTGCCTTTGAGCGCATCAAGAGCAGTCGCGACCATTTCATGGTAGACGCAGACCGCACCGACACGCAATTTTAGGCTCGTAACGCCCAATTTCTCTTCGAGTTCACGAGAAATTGGTTGCTTAGCCTTGGCGCAAAGCCTTCGAACACGAGCTGGTGTATCGTCACCAGACAAGGTTGTGAGGTCGATGCAAGAGATTGCCTTTAAAAGCCAAGCTGCCTGATGCTCTTTCTTGACGGTCCGGCGGCCAGAAAGCGCCATGCATCGACGCTCAACTGAACTTCGGTTTACGCGCAAGCTTCGGATAAATTCCACATCAAGACTTGTTCCATTGTTCCGTCGAACGCTGATTACCTTGTCTTCTGTCAATTCGGCGATCACGTTGTTCATGTCGATGCCGCTTGCGGCTCACCAAGTCTATCTGCGATCTTCTTGGCTAAGACTTCGGGAGTAAGACCCATTTCAGCATAGACCTCCGGACCCGGGCCGGATATCCCAAAGCCCTGAACCCCATACATATTTTCCTCTGATCCAACATACCGCCCCCAGCCCATCGGTGACGCAGCCTCGATGGCAAATCGCGGCGCGTCTCCCAGTACAACATCCCTATAAGCCGCATCCTGGTTGTCAAAGCACTCCCAACACGGAAGCGAAACAACGGCAGCATCTACACTTTTCTGATCCAAAAGAGCCTTGGTTTGGAGGGCCAAACTGACTTCGGATCCTGTCGCGACTAGCGTCACGTCGCGTTTCGCTTTGGCTTCATGCAGCACATATCCGCCACGTCGCGATGGCATATCCGTTCGATGCGTAAGACGGGCCGACCCGACCGACTGTCGCGCCACCACCATTGCACTGGGTCCCTTATGCGATACCGCGTCATACCAGCATTCAAGCGCCTCCACACCGTCCGCTGGACGATAAACTCGCAAGTTAGGAATTGCCCGCAGCGCGGCGAGGTGTTCGACGGGTTGGTGTGTCGGTCCATCCTCACCAACACCGATGGAATCATGGCTGAATAGAAATACAACTTTGATGTCCATGATTGCAGCCAAGCGGATTGCCGGCCGGCTGTAGTCGCTAAATGTCAGATATGTTCCACCGTATGGAAGCAACCCACCGTGCAGCGCAATGCCGTTCATAGCGGCGGCCATGATGTGTTCGCGAATACCATAGCCGACGTGTTTGCCGGAGTAATTACCAGGGACCACGACTTGCATCCCTTCGGGCTTCGTCAGCACACTTCCAGTCAGATCTGCGGAACCCCCAATTAACTCAGGCATACTCTGTGCAAGGACCTGGGTCGCATAAAGGCTTCCCTTTCTGATCGGGGCGGCCGCGGCTTTGTCCACGGTTTCTGCAATAGCAGCGCGAACCCCGTCTTCCAGAGTCTCGGGAAGGGCTCCATTGATGCGTCGACTGAATTCGTTTTTTAACGAGCTCTCACTATTCTCCAACCGTCTTTCCCAGTCGGCGCGGATCTGGGATCCTCGCTTCCCAGCAATAGACCATTTTTCTCTGATGTTTGCAGGAACAGTGAAGGGAGGATGGTGCCATTTTAGGTTCTTGCGAAGCCCTTCGACTTCCTTAGAGCCCAGAGGCGAGCCATGAACGACCGCTTTGCCCTCTTTCGTTGGCGCGCCAAACCCAATACGCGTTCGCGCAATAATTACGGTTGGCCTATCTGCTCGTTTGGCGTCTTCCATCGCAGCATCGATGTCTTCGTGATCGTGGCCATCAGTAAATAAGACATTCCAGTTTGCCGCCGCGAACCTGGCCGCATGGTCCTCAGAGGTACTGACGCTTGTGGCGCCGTCAATTGTCGTTCTGTTGTCGTCAAAAACAAGCGTAAGCTTTGAAAGCTTCAAATGACCGGCAAGGCTAATTGCTTCTTGGCCGACGCCCTCCATAAGGCAACCGTCTCCGCAAAATACCCAAGTTCTGTGGTCAACGATTCCATCGCCGAACTCAGAGTTTAAGAGTCGTTCAGCAAGCGCAAATCCAACCGAATTCGCCAATCCCTGTCCAAGCGGTCCTGTTGTCGTCTCAATGCCCGGCAAGTATCCAAACTCAGGATGGCCAGCTGCTCTTGAATAGAGTTGGCGAAACCGTTTCAACTCTTCGATCGTAGCACCTTCATAACCCAGCATATGAAGCAAAGAGTATTGAAGCATTGAGCCGTGCCCATTCGACAGAATGAACCTATCGCGGTCCGGCCAATTGGGATGACTGGCGTCGAACTTAAGATGGCGCGTGAACAATACAGTAGCAACATCAGCCATACCCAGAGGCATTCCGGGATGACCTGAATTTGCCCTTTCAACCGCGTCAACAGAAAGAAATCGCAAAGCATTCGACATTTCTGAGATTGTCGTCAGCTGTGATTTGGATTGTCCCGTCACTGTGCGCACCTGTCAGTTCTATTCGCTGATTCCATGGAAAATCCGCATAGGAACCACCATAGCATTTTGTATATTATTTGCAATAATATTTAATTAATGCAAATAATTGCAATTTACGGACGATATTGAAGGTCGAACGAGATACTCGAAAAACCGCTTCCATGCGAAAGTCAGTCACTTTTCGACTTCTGGTAGCGCTGTTTTTCTGAGGTTTTTACCGACGTCGATGAGCAACGATGAAGATATCTACGGCTGCTGAACTGGATCTTTAGTCTGTTCGTGTTTCAGTTCGCAAGAAGCGCCTCTGCGGCGGCTGAATCTGTTCCAAGCACACTGATCAATCCGCCGCGGATAGCCGCCATGATTGCGCGGGTTTTATCATTTCCGATCGCGACACCGAATTTAACTGGGACCGCTGCAAGCTGCTTGAGCGATATCGAAATTGTTCGTGAATCGATATCAGTTGGCGTCACTTCTCCGTTTATGTCGAAAAAACGGGCGCAGATCGTTCCCACTGCATTGTTCTCAACGATATCTTCCAAGAGCTCGCTCGAAAAATGACCGTGCTGAAAAGTAGATGACCCGGGGGTCGTCGATCCAATCCCAATCAGAGCAATGGTTGTTTTTTCGACCAACGAAAAGACTTCCCTATGAGCCTTGGTGCTTCTGAATGCGGCTGCAATCTCACTACTTTCGACAACGGCCGGGACCGGCAAGACCCAGGCGTCACCCCCAATTCTTGACGCGAAGCTTCGACATATTTGGCCAGTTTGCCCAGGTTCCTCGGGTCTGCCCACGCCACCAATCAATGTCACGACGTTGATGTCTGAGGCCCGCGATCTTCGCATATTATCTGCGACTGCTGCCACAGTCTCTCCATTTGAGACTCCAACGATGGCTCCGTCTTTGAGAAACTCACCCAACGCAATTCCAGAGGTTTTGCCGAGCAAAGCCAAAGTATCGTTCTTGTTTTTTTGGCTCGAAACTACGATCGCTGAATCCAAATTGAACTTTCGGGCCAGCTGTCGCTCAAGTTCAAAATTTCTTGAAGCCTGGGCAGCTACTCGAATTTCAACAATCCCGAGCTCCATGGCCTGCTTAAGGTGGCGACTAATAGTAGCGACTGATACACCCATTTCGGATGCAATCTCGCTCTGCGATAAGCCATCCTCATACCGTAGTCTGGCAATTTGCAGCATTGTCTGTTCGCCGCGGTGGGGCCTTGACATCTAATCACTTGCCTTTGTTTTGTGCCGCTATCTGGCGGAACTTTCATACAAGAAAATAGTGTAAAAAATTTCGTTAAGCGAGGGTTATTGTTAGATATTTGCGTAATTGTCAGCGAGGTCAGTCCGATCTGATCGAAACCGGACAGTCAGGCACGCCCATTTCCAAAATCCACTCGGAGAGCCCTATACAAGTTTCGGAAGTCCTTAAGTCGCCCCTCGTACTTCTTTTGCAAGTTAGGGTTGGGTTCAAACGTTCTAAGGACTGGCAAACGCGTTATGATGGACTCCGCTGTTCCGTGATTAACCGATATACGTCCCAATCGCGCTGCACCAAGGGCGGGTCCAAGTTCCGCGCCAGAGTGTTTTACGATCGTAATATTCAGAACTGACGCAATCAAATCGGCTAAAAAGGGTGACTTAGACCCGCCGCCAATCAGCACCAATTCTTTGGGTTGCTCAGCGCCCTGGGCAAGTGCCTCAAGGCCATCCGCCAACGAAAACGCTAAGCTTTCGATGAATGCGAGCGCGATATCTTCTGTTGTACTCGAATGCGTCAGACCAATGACCGCCCCTTTTATTTTGCTGTCATTGTGTGGTGTCCGCTCACCTGAAAAATATGGAAGGGCGAGAAGCTCACCTGGCCCATCGAAACGACTTTCAACCGAGGAAATCATCGAGCTGACGTCGACAATTCCGGTCCATCTTGAGAGAGCGTCCAGAACACTCGTCCCATTGAGTAACGCCGCCATGTGAAACCAGGTGTTGGGAAGCGCATGACAGAAGGTATGGACGAGTTTTTCAGTATGCGGCCGGAAGCTAGAGGAGGGCACTACCACCTGCGCTGATGTTCCCAATGAAACAAGTCCGTGCCTGCTATCGATGATCCCCATTCCAATGCACCCGGCGGCCACGTCTCCTGCACCAGCGGCAATGACCACTCCTCCGGGCAGACCCCACCTTTTGGCCAATTCAGAATCCAATATACCAGTTGGTTGAGCAGACTCGTGAACTTCCGGCAGAATCAAATTCTCGGCTTGGCAAACTTGAATTGCTTGATGAGACCATGTTCTGCGCTTTTGATCCAACAGCCATGAACCTGCGGCGTCCGATACATCGGTTGATCGGCTCCCGCACAATTTAAACCGCACATAGTCCTTAGGGAAAAGTAGGTAACACGCTCGCGCCAAAGACTCGGGATCGTTCCGAGAAAGCCAAAGCAACTTGGGACCCGTGAATCCGGGCATAGCTTTTACGCCAACAATGTCGTCAAGCTCCGGGTGAGTTTCGTTTAGTTCAGCGGCCTCTGCCGCGGCCCGACTATCATTCCACAGCATTGCGGGTCGAACGGGCGCATTATTTCTGTCCAGCAATACGACACCGTGCATCTGGCCTGCCAATCCAATGCTCGCAACTTGTGCCATTTGATCGCGATGACTAAAGGCGAGTTCGTCCAGTCCGGCAGCAACGCACCGAAACCAGTCTTCAGGAACCTGCTCCGCCCACCCCGGCATCGGCCGATTGGTGGCGAAAGCGTGCTCTGTCGATGCAACAATATCCTGAAAATGATCGACCAAAGCGATTTTGACAGCGGAAGTTCCAAGATCGATACCGATGTACATGCTTTAACTCCGACTTTCGGAAAGACAGATCCGTACCAGGCTGGATTGCCCCAATTTTCCTAAGCCAATTCTCGTAAAACACACACAACCATGTCTGGAGTGACAGGCATCGGCTCATTATGGATACTATCACCGTCTCTGCATGCTCTCAACGCGACCTGATGGAGTTGATCATGAGGTGCACTCGGAATTCCGATCTGGCGCAGAGTTGCAGGCAGCCCGATTTTTTCCATCAATGACTTGCATCTATTATACGCTCGACCTTCCACTTCCTGAAACAGCAGTTCGCCCAAAATACCAATTGCGACCTTTTCGCCGTGCAAACTTGAGTGAGTTTCCTCAAGTTCACACAGGCCGTCCTGAATCCCATGCGCAGCCGCTACGCCGCAAGACTCAAACCCCAAACCGCTCAGTAAGATATTCGCCTCGACAACCCTCTCCGTCGCAACCCCGCACGCGCCCTCACGGCATTCTGCAATCGCGCGCTCTCCGAACTCCAACAAAGTGTCTTCGCATAATCGCGCGATTTCAAAAGCCAGTTCTAGCCCCTGAAAACCAAAGGTTTTATCTGCTCCGGAAGCTCTACAGGCATTGGCTTCTATGCAGGTTGCCAGGCCATCACCGATGCCCGCGGCCATGAACCGTGCCGGTGCGGCAGAAATAATGTTGGTGTCCGCAACAACCACATCTGGATTCCGCGCCAGGTTCATAGCTCGGTCGAGCGACCCGTCTTCATTATATATGATTGCCAGTGCACTACAGGGTGCATCCGATGCAGCAATGGTCGGTACAACCATGCAAGGTAAATTCAAACTGTTGGCTACGGCCTTGGACGTATCCAGTGCTTTGCCACCTCCCAGTCCAATAATGCAGTCACTGCGATATTTGCTAGCTTGCCGTTCGAGTGAGGCGATTTCCGCCATCGTACAATTACCACCATGGGTAACAGTTGAGAGCTCGGAATCGTTCCCAAATGCAGATTGGAGTTTTGGCCGCAAAGCTTCGGCGATCCCTCGATCCAAAATGCAAAATGCCCGTAAACCAAAGCTTTTGGCTTCCGCACCCAGTAAGCGAATTGCACCTGGCCCCTGTATATACTTTCCTGGAAATCTCACAGCGCGCAGTGGTACGTGGCCAACGGCTGTTTCACCAACAGACATAGCCGCCATCCACACTGACGATAGAGCCCGTCATCAGACTGGCGGCATCGCTAGACAGAAACGCCACTACCGAAGCGACTTCGTCGGGGTTTCCCATTCTGTTCATCGGCGTGCCGTCGAGCCATGCTCCGTACATTTCCGCGTCGTTCTTGACTAAAGAATTTAATTCGGTGTCGATGTAGGTGGGTGCCACCGCATTTACTCTGACGCCGCGCGGTGCCCACTCAGCTGCAAGAGACCTCGTTAGGTGATGAACTGCAGCCTTGGACGCGTTGTAGTGCGCCTGGCCTTGGGGTTTGTTTACGATAAACCCGGACATCGAGCCGATATTCACGATTGATCCGCTCCCAGCCTTCAGCATTGAAGCGCCAAATGTTCGGCACATCCAATATGTCCCGTTAAGGTTGACGTCTAAAACTTTCAGCCAGCGCTCATCGGACATCTCTTCTGCATCAATGTTGCTGAGTGCAATTCCGGCGCAATTAACGAGGATTCCTACGGTACCATGGTCGGCTAAAACACTATCATGCGCTGACTGAACCGCAGCCGAATCCGTTATTTCCAGGGTCAAACCGACCGCTGAGTGCCCGTCTTTCGTTAATTTTTGAACAAGATCATCCACGCGTTCTTCGTCTAGGTCCGATACGATAACTTTGGCGCCGAATTGGCAAAGCGCCTCAACGATAGAGGCACCAATGCCACCGGTTGCGCCGGTGATGAACGCGGTCTTGCCTGTTAGGTCCAGCTTCTTGTGGTAGTTCACGGTTCGATCCTGTGACAGTTCAATATATGAAAATGGAGACGGAGCGGGAGGAGCTCCGCCTCCAATCACCCTAGAACACCGATTCAGGGTTGTAATATTCATCTATGTTTTCGCTGCTGATAACTGCAGGCTCGGTAACATAGTGTTTCGGAAAATCAGCAGGCAACTCTCCCCGTGAGTGCTCCAGTCCGAATTTCACGGCCAGCCGCGCAAGCACGTCCGGATCGTTCAAGCCGGTTGCGCCATACTCACCAGCTACGATCAGCTCATATGCCTCCCGCTGACCATCTGCGGCCGCCAGAAGCAAGATATCATCACGACCCGCAGCTTTTACTGCGATGTGTGCGCCGAGAACCATGCTGTCGTTTTCACCATAAACGACGTTTATCTCAGGATGAGCCGTTAGAAGATCCTCCATCGCGGTCAAGCCACCTTCTTGAGACCAGCCGCCCCAGCCCTGAGCGACGATGTTAACTGTTGCTTTGCCGTAGTTGACCAATTGGCCTTCTACGAGACCCCAGATCACGCCCATGCGACGGTCTTCGCCGCCCGTATTACCCTTATTCCCGGAGAGAACAGCGATGTTTGCCGGTTCACCACCAAGCTCTTTTGCCAGCCAGTGGCCAACAAGCTTTCCGTTTCCAACGTTTGGAGAATTAATCAGTGTAACGTAATTCGCGTCCATGCTCAGACTGGTGTCCAGAGCAATAACAGTGACGCCTGCCGCGACAGCGTTGTTAACCGCCGGCACGATGCCTTCCACATCTGTCGCGTTAACAATCAGGACATCCACGCCTTGTGCCACATAATCTTCGATGTCCGAGATTTGCTTGAGCATATCGCGCTGTGCGTCCGAAGTAATGACTTTGCAGCCAAGTTTCCCGGCCTCATCAATTACTGCTGCATCCATTGCCGCAAAATAAGGAGCGTTTAGTGTCGGCATCGTTAGCGCCACCGTACAATCCTGAGCACTCGCAACTGAAGCGAAAGCAACACTGGATGTCAGCGCAGCTAAAACTCTGGGTAAGTTCTTCATCTCTTGATCCTTTCAAAGGTGTGTTTTTCGACTTGGGGTCCTATCGCAGAAAATCCTCGCATCGATGAACTGCAGGGCAATTGCATCGACGCCAAAAGAGACAGATCCGTTTTGAAGCCATCCTCCCGCCAACGAATATGTGTCAGCACCCCTCCTTGCGACCAACGACCGCATAGAATCGGCTCGTCCTGTGTCAGTCCTTAAAAGATATAGTTGTTGTCATTTTTTTGCAATAATCTTTTTTAAATGCAAGAACTTGCAATATTGAATTGCTTTAGACTGGAGCAGAAAAGGAGCGGCCAGCGGCAGCTGGCTGTTCCTTATTGATCTGTATGCCACCAGCGGTGCATCACAGTCAGTTCTTGACTCTTGTGACTTCAAAATGGAGCAGCATTGCCACCGCGATGATAATGCCCATCCAGACCTGTTGGTGGTATCCAGGAGGCATCGTCAACTTGCGGGGCTTGTTCTGAAATCGTACCGACCGATATGACAAAGGCCAAACATTCCGGCGCCCTCAAAGGCCACCGTTTCCCGCCTGAGATCATTGCATATGCGGTCTGGTCTTATTTTCGGTTTCCCTTGAGCCTACGCGATGTCGAGGATCTACTTGCGGCGCGCGGCATCATCGTGAGCTATGAGACGATCCGGAAGTGGGTTGGCAAATTTGGTAAAAAGTGTGCCGCTTCCATCCGGCGGGACCGGCCTGCGCCGTCTGATAAATGGCACCTTGATGAAGTGGTCATTCCTATCCGCTGGCGCAAATTCCGGCTTTGGCGCGCGATCGACAGCAATAGCTCCTCTCATCGCTGCAAGCAGCGACTGCCGGGCAACGAACGTTCTCGATATTCTGGTTCAATCGCGCAGGAATACCAAAGCGGCAAAGCGTCTCATGCGTAAATTGGTCAAACACTATGGAGAGCCTCGCGTTCTCATCACTGATAAATTGGGTAGCTATGGTTCCGCGAAACGTAATCTGATCGCGGGTGTCGAACACCGCCGGCACAAAGGCTTGAACAACATAGCCGAGGTTTCACAAAGACAAACCAGGAGGCGCGAAAAGATATTCGGGCGCTTCAAATCACCAAGGCAAGCTCAAATGTTTCTAGCAGCCCACGATCAAATATCTTGTCTCTTTCGTCCACGCCGCCACATCCTTTCCGCCATTTCATACCGACATGCTAGATCAGATGCACACAGTCTTTGGAGCGAATATTCCGCCGAATTGATCGCTTAGATTTTGGGAACTTAGCGCCTCGTTCAAATTGCTCAAATTAACATGACAGTACCCACACGCGACAATTTCACGGCCAACCGAGCCGCTGCTCTCTCCGAGTGGCGCCAAATCCGTTCGGCATAAGTTCCGGCATTCGGTGGCGAACTGAGACCAGTTCTCATCCGTCTGACAGCACCAGCAGAACAGTTTTGCCTTGCGCCTGTGATCTTCCCCTCAAGAATCTAAAGACCAAATGGCCCGGCTAGACTGGCACGTTGATCTTCATTCGACGCATGGCGGTACGCATATCAAAAAAACTTGAATGATCGTTTGTGATGGTTTATGAACGATCTTGGTCGTTGGTGACGATAATTGGCTTTTTAAAGCCCTTGCAACGACTTCACGGGGGGGTGGATATGTCGGAACAATTTGACCTTGCTGCCGTACGGCGTCGAAAAATCGCAGAACTTGTTCGCTCTAACGGCTCGATGAGCAGTCGAGATCTGAGTGATCTGTTCAGCGTTTCCGAGGCGACTATTCGGCGTGATTTAAAAGCCCTTGATGAACAAGGCTCTGTTGTGCGTACCCATGGGGGTGTGCTGACAAATTCCAGCGTCATGGTCGACCTTTCGAACGAAGAGCGAAAGTCGGTTGGTGCCGAGGAAAAGCGACGTATTGGACAGGCTTCTATCGAGTTACTGGCGGGCGACGAAGTGGTTTTTCTTGATGCAGGAACGACCGCGCACGCCATTGCGGCAGTTGCCCACAAAAAACCAAGCTGCACCTATGTCACGACGTCGCTTGGGGTCGCGAACCTTTTGCAGGCCCAGCGAATTGCGCAATTCTATACGATTGGCGGCTCATACCAGCCTGTGAACGATTCATTTACGGGCACTTTGGCTATTTCAGCGCTGCGGTCGCTCTCATTTGACATCGCCTTCTTGTGTTGCTCGGCGATTGACGTCGACAGGCGCTCAATCAGTGTCGCCAGCGAAGCCTATGCGCAGATGCAAAAAGAAGTGATTTCCAACACGCGCCGCCGCTATGTCGTGGCCGACACAAGCAAGTTTAAGCCAAACGCCTTTATGCAAACTGCCCGGTTCGACCAGATTTCTGGCATCGTTACAAACCAGGAGGTCGACGATGAAATCCTCGCACAACTTGAAGACGCCAATCTAGAGCTGGTGCTGGTATGAAAAGCACTGGCGCGTCACTGAGTGTTAAGGGGCTAAAGAAAAGTTGGGGGCCCACAGAGGTTCTGACTGGCATTGATTTTGATATTGAGCCCGGTGGTTTCCTGACACTCCTGGGACCATCAGGGTGCGGAAAAAGTACAGCACTTCGGCTGGTGTCAGGCTTGGACGAAGTCAGCGGTGGAAGCATCCTGATCGACGGCAAAGACGTCACCAAAGTGCCTGCCGACCAGCGCAATATAGGCATGGTCTTTCAGAACTATGCTCTATTTCCCCACATGACGGTCGCAGAAAATATCGCCTACGGCCTGAAAGTTCGAAAGGTTGCGAAACCGGTACGGGAAGCCTCTCTTGAACGCGTAGCAGAGTTGATGTCACTTGGGCCGCTTTTGGATCGAAAGCCCGCGCAGCTATCCGGTGGGCAACAACAGCGCGTCGCGCTTGCGCGCGTTCTTGTGTCAGAGCGCCCATTGGTTTTAATGGACGAACCGTTGTCCAATCTTGATGCAAAGCTGCGCACTGAAATTCGCAGCGAAATCAGGGCCCTGAACAAATCTCTTGGGATTACCGTCGTTTATGTAACTCACGACCAAAGTGAGGCCCTGTCGATGTCCGACACTGTCGTATTGATGAACGCAGGCCGGGTCGAACAGGTGGGCACTCCGAAAGAGCTTTATGATGTGCCCGCCACTGTATTTTCAGCAGGTTTCATCGGCACGCCGCCAATGAACCTGTTACCGGTCGCAGACGTCAGTCTTCCAGATGGAGTGGCCGCGTCATATGGCAATGACCCAGCCGATCTTTTGATTGGCGTACGTCCGGAAAGCATGCAGTTCCCTGCTGGTGGCGCGGACTATTCCGCCTCGTGCCGGATCACCAGCATAGAATATGAGGGCAGCGTCTCGTTGCTGCATCTGACGTCGAAATCTGGTGCGAGCTTCATCCTATCTCACTCCGGCGATACCCTGCCATCTCTGGAAGAAGAGATCACCGTCGGCTGGACGCAAAGTGCGACGCATCTATTTTCGAAACGTACAGGCGAACGAGTTTTAACATCATCATA
>NZ_CALJXO010000154.1:0-3006 GCF_937988555.1 uncultured Boseongicola sp.
TGCAGCGACAACAAATCCGCAGCCCCCGGTCCAGACCGTCAATGCCGGTCCACAGACGGCCGGCGGCAGAGCGGGGTCCAGATGCCGGATGTGCTAGAAAGCGCGCCGCGTCCGTCCATTGCGTCCGACACGACAGCCGTAGGCACACCGGTGAAGGCTTCGATCTGCGCCTCAGAGGGGCGTCGCGACGGGCGTTTGATCGTGAGAAGCGGCGGACCTTCGTACATGGGATGGTCTCCTTAGCGAACAGACTCGATCGGGCCTTCGGCGCTGCCGGTGATGAACTGAGTAAGATAGGGATCTCCACTGTTGTCCATTTCCGCCACAGGGCCGGTCCAGCGGATTTTCCCGCCATGTAGCATTGCAACCTTGTCGGCAATCGCGCGTACGCTGCTCATATCATGTGTGATGGTAATGGCCGTGGCGCCCATTTCGACGACAATTTCGCGGATCAGTTCGTTGATGACACCTGACATGATCGGATCAAGGCCGGTGGTTGGCTCGTCAAAGAAGATGATCTCGGGCTCGGCGGCAATCGCGCGGGCAAGGCCAACGCGCTTTTGCATGCCGCCCGACAGTTCGCCGGGAAACTGATCTGCCACATCTGGCGTCAGCCCGACGCGGCGCAGCTTCTCGATGGCAATCTCGCGGGCCTCGTCTTTAGGGCGCTTCTGCGATCCGCGCAAAAGGCGGAAGGCGACGTTTTCCCAGACGTGCAAACTGTCAAACAGCGCGCCGCCTTGAAACAACATGCCGAACCGGGCCAGAAACGTATCACGCTCGGACGAGCCCTGGCGAAGCTGCGTCACATCCTGCCCCTCGACCATGATCTCGCCCCTATCAGGCGCAATAAGTCCCAGAACGCTTTTCAGGCACACCGATTTGCCGGTGCCAGAGCCGCCGATAATCACCATGCTCTCGCCTGTGGGGATCACCAGATCGACGCCCCGAAGAACCTCTTTTGACCCGAAGGCTTTATGAACACCGCGAAGTTCGATCATCCTGCGAAAAACATCTCTGTTAGTATGAAGTTTGCGCCAAGGATCAGCACGCTCGCCGCCACAACCGCGCCTTTGGTGGCCGCACCCACACCCGCAGCACCGCGCTGCGACCGCATGCCGAAATAACAGCCCATCAATGCCGCAATGAATCCAAAGACTGCGCCTTTGGACAGGGATGACACGATGTCGACCCATTCAAGAAAGTCGATGGTATTTGTCAGATAGGTCGAGGCATTAAAGCCAAGACGGTTCACGCCGACCAGAAACCCGCCCATGATCCCGATTGTGTCGCCAACTGCGACCAGCACCGGCATAACCACGGTGGCGGCCAGTACGCGCGGCAGGGTGAGGTATTTCATCGGATTGGTTGAAAGCGTCACCAATGCGTCGATCTGCTCGGTCACTTTCATCGTTGCGATCTCGGCGGCGACGGAAGACGTGACGCGCGCGGCGATCATCAGGCCCACTAAGACGGGGCCCAACTCGCGCACCATACCGATTGCGACGATCTGAGGGACGACAGCTTCGGCCGAGAAGCGCGCGCCGCCTGCGAAAATTTGTAACGCCAAAGCGCCGCCGGTGAAGATTGTGGTCAGCCCGACAACCGGCAGAGAATTCCAGCCAATTTGTAATAGCTGCACGCCAAATTCACGCGGATACCACGGCGGACGGGCCAGATGGCTGATCGTGTCGAAGGCGAAGATCGCCACACGGCCGATAGCGGCCAAAGCGCCCAGGACAAACGCCCCTATCGCGGCTAGAAACCTCACTATGCGCCCTCGTATCGGCGCGCATAGCGATGACCAAGCGAGGTCAGAATTTCATAGCCAATCGTGCCTGCGCACGCGGCAAGATCATCGACGCTTTGATGCGTGCCTAAAACGTCCAAAGTGTCGGGCACCTCGTCCAGATGGGTCACGTCGACGGTAATAAGGTCCATCGAAACACGCCCCACAACGGGGCAAGCCACGTCGCCTGCATAAATCTGCGCGCCTTGGCCCATCGAACGGATCAGCCCATCGGCGTAACCCGCAGAAATCGTCGCAATCTGGCGTTCGATATCGGCTTCCCACGCGTTGCCATACCCAACCGTTTCAAACGGGCGCACGCTGCGTGTCTGAACCACCGGGACCGACAGACGCACAACAGGCGTCGCTTCGGTGAACGGCAAGCCGCCGTAAAGCCCGATGCCCGGACGCACGAGCTCGAAATGATATTCCGGGCCGAGCAGAAGTCCGCCAGTCGCGGCCAAAGATCGCCGCGCGACACCTTCGGTCATCTCGATAAAGGCCCGCAACTGTTGGTGGTTCATTGGATGATCGGGCGTGTCGGCGCAGGCCAGATGCGAGATCACCAATCTTGGCCCCGCCGCCATCAGATCGCCGCGCAAAGCCGCCCAGTCGTTGGGCTCCATCCCTAGTCTGTTCATTCCGGTGTCAAGCTGCACACCAAAGGCGTGCCCCGGCGTTTCAGAAAAATGACGTGCCACCTGTTCGGGGCTGTTCAGCATTGGGATCAGATCTGCTGAATGTAACGCGTCTCCGTCCCCCGCCATATGGCCGGAAAACACGTAAATATCGGCGCCGTCGTCCACCACATGACGCAGGGCCACGCCTTCGCCAGCCAAGGCCACAAAAAAGCTGCGTACGCCGTGTGCCGTCAGCCTTCGCGCAACACGGGTGACATCAAGACCGTAGGCGTCTGCTTTGACGACCGCTGCGGTTTCGACATGATCCGCAGACATCGCGTCCAGCGCCCGCCAATTGGCGGCCACGGCGTCAAGATCGATGAAAAGCTCTGCTGCACCCATGGATATGGGTTTCCGACAAGGGGCGGGGCGGGTCAAGGGAAAAGCCAGCGTCAGACCCCGGCTGAAAACTCCACCATCAGATAGAAGTGGCCAAACGTGGCCAGCGCGACAAGGGCGAGATGAAACAAAACCCATACCCATGCCAGATGGTCAAATTTGCGCGCTCTCATAAAGGCGCCGAGCATCCAGACCAAT
>NZ_CALJXO010000155.1:0-14263 GCF_937988555.1 uncultured Boseongicola sp.
GGGTGCGGCCGACGTTGTTGGCAACGCGAGCAGCGATGCGGCGTGTCTCGGCATCGGGAGTGTCGGGGAGCACAAGATGAAGGTTGTCGCGCACGCGTTTGTTCCAGCCCGCAAGCGGAGCGACGACGGTTTGGACAAGCCGTCCGACAAAGCGCACGCGGGTTGCGTCGTTCAGGCGCTCAGACCAGGCAAGCTCGCCCGCATCTAAGCAAAGGAACTCTTGACCGTCCGCCGCGGCTTCGGGAGTGACGCAGGCTTTGGTGGGCTTGTCCCAGATGAACCCATCGTCGCAGATCGTGGTTGTTTCGGGTGGTATTGGTGGCGCTATGGGCGCGACGACTTACGCGACGAGCGCCGGGCTGGAGATAAGGCCCGCGCCGATCAAAAGGGCGGCCCGAAGGGAGCCGCCCGTAGCCATTGAGGGAAATACACAGTTAACCGGTTGTGAGGGGGACACAGCTTTGTGCCTCCGCACTATAAACCGAGCCTTCCGCGCAGGATATTGCGACGGTGTCGGTCTTTTCGTGTCCAAAGCCGCAGCCCATAGCAAGGGCGAGGGAGGGTGTCACAGTGACGGCCAGAGTGGCAAAAAGCAGTTTCATCTTCATTTGTCTCTCCTTTATCGATTGTGACAAAATAATAGCACGCGCGGCGCTTTGGTCAAAGCCGGGATTTTGGGCAGTTTTTACACTTTACGTCTCGCCGAACACGCGGGCGAAGATCGTGTCCACATGTTTGGTGTGGTGGCCAAGGTCGAAGTTCTCGGCGATCTCGTCGGGAGACATGACGGCGGTGACTTCGGCGTCTGCGAGAAGCTCGGTCTGGAAGTCTTTACCTTCTTCCCAAACCTTCATCGCGTTGCGCTGCACCAGACGGTAGGAGGCTTCGCGGCTGACGCCCTTTTGGGTGAGCGCAAGAAGGACACGTTGGGAATGAACTAGGCCCCGGAACTGATTGAGATTCCTCATCATATTATCAGGGTAGATCAACAGATTTTCTATTACGCCGGTGAGACGCGCGAGCGCAAAATCCAGCGTGATGGTTGCGTCAGGCGCAATGGCGCGTTCGACCGAGGAGTGCGAGATATCGCGTTCGTGCCAAAGCGCGACGTTCTCCATCGCCGGCACGACCGCCATGCGCACGAGACGTGCAAGCCCTGTGAGGTTTTCGGTAAGGACCGGGTTGCGTTTGTGCGGCATGGCGGAGGAGCCTTTTTGGCCTTTGGAGAAAAACTCCTCGGCTTCAAGGACCTCGGTGCGCTGCATGTGGCGGATTTCGATCGCGATGTTTTCGATAGAAGATGCAATGACGCCAAGCGTGGCGAAGAACATGGCGTGGCGGTCGCGCGGGATGACCTGTGTCGAAATAGGCTCGGGTGTTAGGCCAAGTTGTTTGCAGACGTGGGCCTCGACCGCGGGGTCAATGTTGGCGAAGGTGCCGACAGCGCCGGATACAGCGCCGGTCGCGATCTCGCCGCGAGCGTTCTTCAGCCGGGCAAGGCCGCGGTCCATTTCAGCGTAAAAGCGCGCAAAGGTGAGGCCCATGGTGACGGGTTCGGCGTGGATTCCGTGGGAGCGGCCAATGCGGACGTCCATCTTGTGTTCGATTGCACGGGTCTTCAGCGCGGCGAGGAGATTCTCCATATCAGTGATGAGAAGGTCGGCAGCGCGTACAAGCTGGACATTTAGCGTGGTGTCGAGAACGTCCGAAGACGTCATTCCCTGATGGACAAAGCGCGCTTCAGAACTTCCAATGATTTCAGAGAGGTGCGTGAGGAACGCGATAACGTCATGTTTGGTGACGGCCTCGATCTCGTCGATGCGGGCGACGTCAAATTCAACGTCTTTCGCTTTCCAAACAGCGGCGGCACTTTCGCGCGGGATCACTCCAAGGTTCGCTTGGGCATCGCAGGCATGGGCTTCGATCTCGTACCAGATGCGGAATTTGGTCTCGGGCGACCAAATGGCGACCATGTCGGGGCGGCTGTATCTGGGGATCATCGTGGGGTGCCTTTCGGATTGCGTGTCTGCTCGGTGCGTTTAGACTGGAGCGCAGATGGGAACAAGGAGCATGGGATGCGCTACATTTGCACTGTTCTGGTGATGATCGCTGAACCAGCTTTTGCGGATAGACGGGTAAAGCTGGATGGCGCGGATGTCAGTATAGGCCGGTCTCGGGGCGTTGGATGAGCAGATTGCCTTCACTGGCAGCGCTTGAAGGCTGTTGGTTGATGGTGCGCATGATCGAGCACGCGGATGGGCGTCGCGATGTGTTCGAGGGCGAAAGCATTTTTCACCGCTCGGGACCGCGATTGCTTCAGGACGAAACCGGGGTGCTGACGCCAGCGCGGGGTGGGCATGCATTGAAGGCGACGCGGCGTTACGTCTGGAGCGGCAGTGGCGCGCGAATCGATGTTGCTTTCGGGGATATGAGGCCCTTTCACTCCGTTCCCGTTGGCGTGTCGACTTATGAGACAACGTACCTGTGTCCACCAGATCGCTATGAAGTATTTTATGATTTCAATGACTTCCCAAACTGGTCGACGGTTTGGTCGGTTGAGGGACCCCGCAAGGCTTATCGGATGTTAACACGGTTTTCGCGCCTGAAGGACTGACCGGCTTTGGTATTTCGCGCGCTTGCGGGCAGTGGCGTCTAATGCGATAGTCCGTTCAAATAAAACAACAACGTTGAGGGGAAGTTCATGTCCACACTTACAGCCCGCCCTGTGTTGGCCGATCTGTTCGGATCGAACGAAGGCAGTGCTTTGCGCGTGAAACAGATCGTTTTGGTTCTGGCAGGGATCGCGGTGATTGCGATTTCCGCGAAGATCCGTATTCCGATGTGGCCTGTGCCGATGTCGATGGGCACATTCGCGGTTTTGACAATCGGTGCGGCGTACGGCCCGCGTTTGGGTCTTGCCACGGTCCTTGGGTATCTTGCGATTGGCGCGCTTGGATTTAACGTTTTTGCGGGTTCTTCGGCTGAGCAATACGGGCTGGCCTATATGATGGGTGGCACGGGCGGATATCTGGTGGGTTACGCGCTTGCGGCCTTGGCGCTTGGCGCGTTTGCCCGGGCTGGCTGGGATCGCTCAATCGGGAAGTTGGCGGCGGCCTTGTTTGCCGGTAACGCAATTATCTATATCCCCGGCCTTTTGTGGCTGGGCGTGCTTTATGGCTGGGACAAGCCGATCCTTGCTTGGGGCCTGACACCGTTTCTTGCGGGCGACGCGCTGAAGCTGGTTCTGGCGGTAATGCTGATCCCGGCGGTCTGGAAACTGGTCGGCGACGCGCGCCGTTGATTTTCGGTTTCGCCGCCCATACGAGGGCGGCGACCCGGTTTGCGGCGCCTGGCACGGATTGCCCCGCGTAACCCGCGATTTATGTGAGCCATAAAGAAACAGGGCTTCGCTGGCGTCAGTTTGGGCGCGTTATTTTTTTTAGAAAAACTGGGAGAGCTAACGTGCCGGTCCGTAACCGATTTGCCGAGCTTCACGATGAAATTTCTGGCTGGCGTCAGGAGTTGCATGCGCATCCTGAGTTACAGTTTGATGTTGAGCGAACGGCGGGCTTTGTCGAGGCGCGGCTGCGCGAATTTGGGTGCGATGAGGTCGTCACCGGGATCGGGCGCACGGGTCTTGTTGGGCTGATCAAGGGACGCCACAATGGCTCGGGGCGCGTGATCGGGCTTCGCGCGGACATGGACGCGCTGCCGATCCACGAAGACACGGGCGTTGAATATGCCTCGACGGTGCCGGGCAGAATGCATGCCTGTGGCCATGACGGGCATACCGCCATGCTGTTGGGGGCTGCGAAGTACCTTTCAGAGACGCGGAATTTTGACGGCACGGTTGCGGTGATTTTTCAGCCTGCGGAAGAGGGCGGCGCCGGCGGGCGCGAGATGGTCGATGATGGCATGATGGAGCAGTTTGACATCGACGAGGTGTACGGAATGCACAATGTGCCGGGGCGGGCTTTGGGAGAGTTTGCGATCCGTTCAGGTGCGTTTTATGCCTCGACCGATGAGTTGCACATCACAATCACCGGCAAGGCGGGGCACGCAGCTCAGCCGCATCAGACGGTGGATGCGACGGTGGTTGCGGCTCATGTGGTGACAGCACTTCAGACCATTGTCAGCCGTCAGATTGATCCCGTGGAGCAGGTTGTGGTGTCGATCACGTCGTTTGAGACATCGACCACGGCTTACAATGTTGTGGTGGAAGAGGTCGTATTGAAGGGCACCTTGCGCACCATGACCGAAGAAAACCGCGACTTTGCCAAGCGCCGGATCGTTGATATTGCCGAGGGCATTTCAGCGTCACTTGGGGCAAAAGCGGATGCTCAGATCATAGAGGGCTATCCGGTTATGGTGAACAGCGATCGCCATGCCGAGTTCGCGGCGCAAGCGGCGATGAAGGTGGCCGGGGTGTGTGAGACAGCGCCCATTTACCTTTGGGGTGAGGACTTTGGGTTCATGCTGAATGCGCGGCCGGGAGCGTATATTCACTTGGGGATCGGGGACAACGCGCCGCTTCATCATCCAAGGTACAACTTCAACGATGAGGCTATTCCTGCCGGGTGTTCGTTCTTTGTCGAACTGGCAGAGAGCCGTTTACCGGTTGCGGGTTAGGCGCTTGAGTTCGAGCAAAGCGACGCGTCTGCAATCGCGGTAGCGTCGGGCAAAGAGGGGCGGGATCAGTGAGCACAACTTTAAAAGTTACAATTGCGGGCGCGGGGATCGGTGGACTTGCTGCGGCCACAGCGTTGGCGCGGTCCGGGCATCCCGTGACAGTGGCCGAGCGCGCGCCGGAAATCGGTGAGGTTGGAGCGGGCATTCAGATCAGTCCGAACGGGATGGCGGTGATCCGAGCCATTGGTGCGGCGGACGCTTTGGAGCCAGTCTCGCTGAAGGCCACGGCGGTGCGGCTTTTCGATGGGCCGACGGGACGCGAGATACTGGCGCTTGATCTAAAAAAGCATGGACGCGGGCTTGAGTGGAGGTTTGTGCATCGCGCGCGCCTGATCGAGGTTTTGAAGGCGGCTGCCGAGGGCGCGGGGGCCACGGTTGAAACGGGTCGTGAAATTGAACCGCCCCCCGAGGGCGCGGCCCTGCCGGGCGATGACCTTTTGATCGGGGCGGATGGTTTGCATTCAAAAGTACGCGCGCGGGTGGACGAGGCGTCTAAGCCGTTTTTCACCAAGCAAGTGGCATGGCGCGCTATCATTCCGGGCGATGGACCGTCCGTGGCCGAAGTTCATTTGGGGCCGGGCCGTCACGTAGTGAGTTATCCTTTGCCAGGTGGCATGCGAAACATTGTGGCCGTTGAGGAGCGGTCTGCCTGGGCAGAAGAGGGCTGGAGCCACAGCGATCACCCTGGCAATTTGCGCGGGGCATTTGCGGCTTTCTCTCCACGTGTGCGTGGCTGGCTTGATGCGGTAGACGATTGCTTCCTTTGGGGGTTGTTTCGGCACAGGGTCGCGGATCGGTGGTGGGATCGCCAGCAGGTTTTGCTGGGAGACGCCGCGCATCCGACGTTGCCATTTCTGGCGCAGGGGGCAAATATGGCTTTGGAAGATGCCTGGGCTTTAAGTGATGCCGTGTCGTCGTCACCCTTGGCCGAGGGCTTGCCCCGCTATCAGGACCAGCGGCGTGAACGTGTCTTGCGCGTGGTTGCGGCGGCGACGACCAATGCCCGCAACTATCATCTGAAGTTCCCGCCTGTGCGGTTCGCTGCCCATTCGGTTTTGCGGCTTGCGGGGCTGTTGGCTCCGGCGCAGCCGCTTCGGCGGTTTGACTGGCTTTACGGGCATGATGTGACGAAGGGCGACTGACGCCCTTTTCATTCATCGCGCGTCGTGCTTCACCTTGGGAATGGCACAACATGGCCCCATAACGACAGCATATCGCGCGCGGATCCGAGCGGAACATCTAAGCTCTGATCCGGCGCAAGAAGCCGTTTTGGGCGAACTTGATGGCATTACGTTTGGGCTCAAGTCCGCGCCGCAAAAGGGTGGCAGTCTGGGTTGGATGTTTGCGAAAAAAGCCGAACCCGTGCGGGGGCTGTACCTTTGGGGCGGCGTTGGGCGTGGCAAGTCGATGTTGATGGATTTGTTCTTTGAGGCCGCAGGCGTCGAAAAAAGCCGTCGTGTGCATTTTCATGCGTTCATGCAGGAAGTGCAAAGCGCTCTTCATAAGGCACGCCAAACCGGGGTAGAGGATGCGATACGGCCCGTGGCCGACGAAATGGCTGCCGGGATCAGGTTGTTGTGCCTTGATGAAATGCAGATCACGGATATCGCCGATGCGATGATTGTGGGTCGACTTTTCGAGCGGATGTTCGAGGCCGGCGTGACGATTGTGACAACGTCGAACCGCCGACCGGACGATCTCTACAAAGACGGGCTAAATCGCACCCTTTTTCTTCCGTTCATCGGCCTGATTAAGGAAAAAATGAAGGTCTGGGAGCTGTCGTCTCCGCGCGATTGGCGTCAGGATCGATTGGAGGGGGCGAAGACGTACTTTCATCCTGCCGATGCTTCGGCGCGGGCAGAGATCGCCTTGCTTTGGAGCGATTTCGCGGGTGACGCGTCACATCCGCTGGTCTTGAAGGTTAAAGGGCGCGAGGTGACGATTCCGGCATATGCCAACGGTGTCGCGCGGGCGCAGTTTTACGAGCTTTGTGGCCAGCCCCTCGGGCCTGCCGACTATCTGGCGCTGGCGGATGCGGTGCGGGTTCTGATCCTTGAAGATATTCCGCGACTTTCCAGCGAGAATTATAATCAGGCGCGCCGGTTCGTGACGCTTATTGACGCGCTTTACGAGGCGCGCATACGGCTGATCGCGACGGCCGCTGATCTGCCGGAGAACCTCTATATCGAAGGCGAAGGTAGCTTTGAATTCGCGCGTACCGCCAGCCGCCTGCGCGAGATGCAGTCGGCGGAATGGGTTGAGGAACCCTAACGCATCATCATTCTAAAAATACCGCGGGGGGCAGAGCCCCCATCCCTCAGGCACGTTCAAGGGCTGCGATAATGCCGCCGAAGTCCTCGGCCTTAAGAGACGCCCCGCCAACAAGCGCGCCGTCAACGTCCGGAACGCCGAAGATCTCGTCGGCGTTTGATGGTTTGACCGAGCCGCCATAGAGGATCAACATGTCGGCGCCTGCAGGGCCGAACCGCGCCGTCAGACGGGCGCGAATGTCGGCGTGCACTTCGGCGATTTCCTCAAGCGTCGGGACTTTTCCGGTGCCGATAGCCCAGACTGGTTCGTAGGCAATGACAGTGGTGTCGCCAGTTGCGCCATCCGGGATCGACCCGGCAAGTTGCGCCGCGACGATATTAATGGTCTGACCTGCTTCGCGTTCGGCTAGTGTTTCGCCGACACAGATCACCGCAACAAGGTCCGCGCCCCATACCGCCTGCGCTTTGGCGACGATATCGGCGTCGGTTTCACCGTGATCAGCGCGCCGTTCTGAGTGGCCGACGATTACATGGCTGCCGCCCGCGTCAGCGATCATTTGGGCCGATATATCGCCGGTATGCGCGCCGGAGACGGCCGCGTGACAGTCCTGGCCACCAGATTGGATAGCCGTGCCGGATGCGCGGTCAGACAGGCGCGACAAAAGCGTGGCGGGGGGGCAGATCAGCACGTCACAAGTTGGGTCTGGATGCGCTTTTGCAAGAGCATCGATTTCGGCCAAGCTTGCCGCTGCGCCGTTCATCTTCCAGTTTCCTGCGGCCAGTTTGCGCGCCATATCTTGTTCTCCGAATTCAGGTTTTGGCGGACAATGGCGGACGGTGCGGGAAGGTCAAGCCTTGGCGGTCGTCTCGCGGTCTGCGACAAGTTCCTCGACGTCTTTGAATTTGATAGATTCGCCGCAGCCACAGGCATCTTCAACGTTCGGATTGCGGAATTTGAAGCCGCTTTCCAAAAGCGAGGTTTCGTAGTCAATCTCTGTGCCAAAGAGGAACATTTGCGCCATCGGGGCGATCATTACGCGCGCACCTTCCTGTTCGACAACTTCATCCATCGGATCGACCGCGCCTGCATAGTCCATGGTGTATTCCATGCCTGCACAGCCGCCCTTTTTGACGCCGATGCGCAAGCCAGCATGGCCTTCGCGTGTCATTAGCTTCGCGATCTGAGCGATCGCGGCCGGGGTCATCTGGACGGCTTGCTTGCCGGGAATCGAGAACATGGATCGTACTCCTTCAACTACAATTTATGGGTTTGCATGGCGTGAAACAAGCGGGCGGGCCGGATTTCCTGCAACCGTTGCGCCCGGCGCGACATTTCGGGTCACCACTGCACCCGCCCCGACGATCGCGTTGTCGCCGATTGTAACGCCGGGCAAGATGATCGCGCCGCCGCCAATCCAGACATTGCGACCGATTGTGATGGGCTGGCCAAACTCAAGTCTGCTGTTGCGGGTTTCGGCGTCGCGGGGGTGGTCGGCGGAGAGAATTTGTGTGTGCGGGCCGATCTCAGTGTTGTCGCCGATGCGGATCGGACAGACATCAAGAAGAACGCAGCCGTAGTTCATAAACACGGCCGCGCCGAGGTATATGTTATAGCCGTAGTCGACCTGAAGCGCCGGGCGGATGGATGCAGTTTCAGCGCCGCTTCCCAAAAGGTCGCTTAGCAGGCCCACGCGTGTTGGATCGCCCACGATTGTCTGGTTGTAAGCGCGCATGACGTCTTGCGCACGTCGGCGCTCGGCCACAAGTTCGGGATCGCCGGGGCGGTAAAGATCGCCTGCGATCATCTTTTCTTTCTCGGACGGCATTTGGCCTACATGAAGCCGAGTTCGAGGCGGGCCTCATCCGACATCATATCCATACCCCAGGGGGGATCCCAGACAAGCTCGACGTCGACAGATTTTACGCCGGGCAGCGGTTCGATAGCGTCAGCCACCCATCCAGGCATTTCGCCGGCAACGGGACAGCCCGGTGCGGTCAGGGTCATAATGACAGTTACAGCACCTTCATCGGAGATTTCGATGGTGTAGATAAGCCCGAGGTCAAAAATATTCACCGGAATCTCGGGATCAAACACCGACCGACATGCGTCTACAGCCGCTTCGTGAAGCGGGTGGTCAGTGCTGGATGGCTTTATCAGGGGAGCCCCTTCAAGGGGTGCGCTGCTGTTCATCGAGTGTTCCGCATTTATTTGTTGAGTCTTTATATAGGGTATAGGAATTGATGCGTAAAGTCGCAGTGGCGTCGTCTCGGGCCTTAACTGTTGGTGCGCGACAAAAAGTCTTCGGCGGCCTTGCGGAGTTTTGCGTCACTCGCGGCTTTTCGACCGGGTCCGGACGGCAGCGCTGTGGCGACAAGGCGGTGGCGCACTTCGCGGTTGTCAGAGTCGCGGCTTGCGAGGGAGCTTGAAACTTCGTCGATGGGCTGGTCGAAAACGGGCGCGAGAGACGAGTTTAACGCGACTTCGAAGATCATTGCGTAGTTCACGGCGGTCGGGGTCTCGCCGGATTTGCGAGCAAGGTCCGCGCTTTCACCAATCCATTCCGATAAGCCAAGCCCGCCTTCGATATACCGGATACCCGCGTCGGTTGTGGGAGCGTCTTTGGTCGGGCAGTCCGGGGCCGAGCCGATGTCATGGGTGATACGGAAATCCATCTCGCGGAAGGTCGCGCCACGCGGCGTACGGTCTCGGGCCAGGGTTAGGTTTGTTCCTGCGATGGGAATGCCGAGGGTCACGCCGCCCCCGGTCGCCTCGACGCGTTGCACGGTCAAAGTGAGGGTTAGTTCCGCCTTGGTGATGGAAAATTCCTGAGGCGAAGCGGCGACGGCGGCATCCATTTCGCATTGCGCGGCGACCAGAATATCGGCAGCACGCACGAAGTCTTCGGGGACGCCGGGCGGCACTTGTGGCGAGATTTCGCGGTCGCAGGCGATCAGAAAGCTGGCGGCAAGAACGATTCTGGGGACGATATGGGGCACGGGAAACCTTTCAGAAACGAGCCGTTGCGGACCGTTCGGATGGCGACACATTGATGATCAACGCGCGTCGCAGTCAACGGCCAATGCACGATAGTGGACTTCACGGCGACCGGCCTGATATGGGCAGTAAATCTCGAAAACGGTTGGGTCATGACCACAAAACACTTATTTACCTTGTTGGCGAAAGACGGGGCGGCGCGCACGGGCGTGATCTCGACGCCACGGGGCGACATTCGCACGCCGGCCTTCATGCCCGTCGGAACGGCTGCGACCGTGAAGGCTATGATGCCCGAGAGCGTGCGCGCGACGGGCGCGGATATCTTGTTGGGCAACACCTATCATTTGATGTTGCGCCCCGGCGCCGAGCGGATTGAGCGGCTTGGGGGATTGCACGCGTTTATGAATTGGGACCGGCCGATCCTGACCGATTCCGGAGGGTTTCAGGTGATGAGCCTCGCCGATTTGCGAAAGCTGACCGAAAAAGGCGTGACGTTCAAAAGTCATATAGACGGGTCCAAGCACGAGTTGACGCCGGAGCGGTCGATGGAAATTCAGCGGCAATTGGGCTCGGACATTGTGATGTGCTTCGACGAATGCCCTGCGTTGCCTGCGGATCGCGCGCGAATTGAAGAAAGCATGCGGCTTTCGATGCGGTGGGCGGCGCGGTCGCGGGATGCCTTTGGGGATCGTCCTGGGCATGCGCTTTTTGGCATCCAGCAGGGTGGGCTGGAAGAGGATTTACGGAGCGAAAGTGCGGAGGCGTTGACTGGCGTTGGGTTTGATGGTTATGCGGTCGGCGGGTTGGCCGTGGGCGAGGGGCAAGAGGCGATGTTCAGCGTGCTGGACTTTGCGCCGGGGCAATTGCCTGTCGACAAGCCGCGCTATCTTATGGGCGTCGGCAAGCCGGATGATATCGTCGGGGCGGTGAAGCGCGGGATTGATATGATGGACTGCGTTTTACCATCGCGGTCCGGGCGCACGGGGCAAGTATTTACGCGACGCGGCGTTGTTAACATCAAAAACGCGCGTCACGCAGATGATCCGCGTCCTTTGGACGAGGATTGCGCATGTCCGGCTTGTTCAAAGTATTCGCGCGCCTATCTGCATCATGTTTTCCGGGCGGGTGAGATGATTTCCGGAATGCTTCTGACCTGGCATAATCTTCATTATTTTCAGGAGATTATGGCGGGGATGCGGGGCGCGATTGCGGCCGGTGATTTTGACGGCTGGGAGCGGCACTTCCACGCGCAACGTGCGTGCGGGGATGTCGAGCCGTTCTAGGCCGGTTGAGAATTGCCTATTTTCTTTTAGGCGCGCCAGATCGCACGGCCATTGAGCCAACCATAGATCGAGCGTTCCTGCGACCCGTTTAAGCGCACGGTAAGGTGGTCGGAGAAGTCTTCTGCGAAGTTTCGCGCTCAAAAATCCCAGTATGTCAGTGGGGCGAGACCGGCTAGGAGGGTGTTGATGTCTAAAGGCAGCGTGCGCGTTGCGCGCCCCTATAGGCGAAACTCAAATGGCAGGCGGCTCAAGACCAGCTAAGACATCGACATGAAGAAAACCCAGCAGGCAATTGGCGGCGCCGATTGATCCGAATGTTTCGCGAGCAAACGCGGCGACTCCGCTGCCTTCAAAGAGGGCAAGCTAGGCGGCAATTGCGTCCATCCCGTCAAGATATGCCTGATACCGGAACGGGACGATCAAGGTCGAGATGACGGCGACAACAAACGGGAATGCGAAGGCCACAAGGCTAATAGGCAACATCGCAAGGATATCTGGGAGGAGGTCACCAAGCAGGAAAAACTGGATGGCCATCAGCGTTGAGCTTGAGCCAGCCGACGCCAGTAAGTCTTCAAATCCCATACCGGTGGGCGCCAAAGGTTGTCGGCACTCGCACGAATTTCGATGAGGAAAAACCCTACGCCCATAGCGACGGTTTAGCCGTCGATGCGGCGTTCAAGGCGGCGGAGATAAGGGGGACATCGATGGCGGCCTTAGTCGAAGAGACGTCAGGCCGCGACGGCGACTGCGTCATCCATCCAGCCGACATACGAACGCTGCCAGGCATTACCAGTAACACGTACATTGGTGCGACCTTCGCTGGCGTATCTGCGCAGACGCGCGCGCAGGCCCAATCGTGCAGGACTTGTAATGCGACCGTGGATAAGTCGGCTAATGCTAACTCCGAACCCGACGACGATGCAGGCATTAAGAATTGGCGAGGCGATGATTGTATCGCCAATGGCGGGGGCGAAGAATGCGAGGAACGCCACTGCGAGCCGGGAAATTGCGATCGCTTCCAGCATGAAGCGGAACGATGGCGCGAAGATGCAGACCATGAGGCCAGCCGTGCCGATCACAAAGGCATAGAACAGACCGATAAAGAAAGGGGCGGGAAGTCCGAGGATTTGAAAATTAAGGCGTGCATAGAACAAAATGCCGGCTGCGAACGCCATCAACGTCACAAAATAGAGACGTCTTCGTTCCAGATAAACTGCATTTCGTAACCCTGCCCACATTTTCAGATCCCGTCTTTGCCTGTTTTCGCACGCCTAAGCAAGTTTTTGATTACGTTGACACTAAGGTGAAAATGCGGCCGATCCATTTATATTCTCCTAATTCGACACAGACGGCGGATATTTGCCGGATCGTTGGCCATCTTGGCGCGGGCTGTTGATACTTTGTTAACGATTGGTGTCGTACGTTTTCCCCGATTGGACGGCTTGCGCCTTGTCTTTGAAGGCCTCAAAATTGCCAAAGCGCGAAACAGTGGTTGAAGCCACGCTCTGACCCCCACATATAGTGTCTATGATCGGAGAGGTTCGAGGGTTGCCGCATGTTGGGACCGGGACCTCTTGCCAAGTATAAGGACATCCAATGACCGTCTCTTTTGAAGATTCCTTCCCGGTTCTGCCACTGCGCGACATCGTCGTGTTTCCGCATATGATCGTCCCGCTCTTTGTCGGGCGCGAGAAATCGGTGCGTGCGCTGGAGGAGGTAATGCAGGACGACAAGCAAATCTTGCTGTCGAGCCAGATTGATCCGTCGATCGATGATCCCTCAGTTGACGGGATTTTCCGTGTCGGCGTCTTAGCAAACGTACTTCAGCTTCTGAAGCTGCCCGACGGTACCGTAAAGGTGCTGGTCGAAGGTCGCGCGCGCGTGCAGATCAAAGATTTTGTCGAGAACGATGTTTACTTCGAAGCTTTTGCCGAGCCTTTGAGCGAGGAAATGGGCGACGAAGACACGGTTGAAGCGCTGGTGCGCACCGTGGCCGAAGAGTTCGAGCGCTACGCGAAGGTGAAAAAGAACATTCCCGAAGAAGCGTTGGCTCAGGTCAGCGAGAGCCGTGAGGCGGCAAAGCTTGCAGACCTCGTCTCGGGGCATCTTGGTGTAGAAGTTGAGCAAAAGCAAAAGCTATTGGAGACGCTTGTCGTCGCCGAACGGCTTGAGGTCGTCTACGGTCTGATGCAGGGCGAGATGTCGGTGCTGCAGGTCGAAAAGAAGATCAAGACTCGTGTGAAGTCCCAGATGGAGCGCACCCAACGCGAATATTATCTGAATGAGCAGATGAAGGCCATTCAAAAGGAGTTGGGGGACGGCGAAGAGGGGGCCAACGAGGTCGCTGAACTTGAAGAGAAAATCGCCAATACTAAGTTTTCGAAAGAAGCGCGCGAGAAGGCTGATGCCGAGTTGAAAAAGCTGAAGTCGATGTCTCCGATGTCGGCGGAAGCGACTGTTGTGCGCAACTATCTGGACTGGATGCTGGCGATCCCGTGGGGTGTGAAAAGCCGCGTTAAGAAGGATCTTGATCGCGCCGAGGGTATTTTGGACGCCGATCACTATGGGCTTGAGAAAGTCAAAGAGCGGATCGTGGAATATCTTGCGGTGCAGCAGCGTTCCAAGAAAATGAAGGGGCCGATTATGTGCCTCGTCGGACCTCCGGGTGTGGGCAAGACATCGCTTGGCAAATCGGTGGCCAGAGCCACGGGGCGCGAATTTATTCGCATCTCGCTTGGTGGCGTGCGCGATGAAAGCGAAATCCGCGGCCATCGGCGGACCTATATCGGTTCAATGCCCGGTAAGATCATTCAGGCGCTGAAAAAGGCGAAGACGACGAACCCGCTTATTTTGCTCGATGAAATCGACAAGATGGGGCAGGATTTCCGGGGTGATCCGGCGTCGGCGATGCTTGAAGTGCTTGATCCCGAGCAGAACGGCACGTTTGTCGATCACTATCTTGAGGTTGAATATGACCTTTCAAACGTGATGTTTTTGACGACGGCGAACACCTACAACATGCCGGG
>NZ_CALJXO010000156.1:0-5457 GCF_937988555.1 uncultured Boseongicola sp.
TATGCCGGTTTTGACCCTGTTGCCTTCATGGAACGCCACATCGGGCGCATCAGCTATATGCACTTTAAGGACATTGATCCTGTGGTGAAAGCCGACGTGATTGCCAAAGGCACCGGGTTCTATGACGCCTGTGGACAGGGCATTTTTTGTAATCTTGGTGACGGCGACGTTAACTTTCCGCGTGTGCGCGAAATTCTTGTCGAGAATGGCTTTGACGGATGGTGTACGGTTGAACAGGACTGTGATCCGACGCTGCCTGATACCGATGCGCTTGGCGATGCCAGGACAAACCGCGCCTATCTGCAATCCATCGGCTTTAGCTAAGGAGCCTGACTATGGCGAAACTGAAATGGGGCATGATTGGCGGCGGTGAAGGCAGTCAGATCGGACCGGCACACCGGCTTGGCGCTCAGGCAGATGGAAATTTTACCTTTTTTGCTGGTGCTTTAGATGCCGAACCCGCAAAGGGGAAAGCCTATGCTCAGTCCCTCGGGATTGAAGCTGATCGCGCATATGGAAACTGGCAGGAGATGCTGGCGGGTGAGCGAAATCGTGACGACAAGGTCGATCTGGTCACCGTAGCGACGCCAAACAACACGCACTTCGAGATTACAAAGTCCTTCCTTGAGGCGGGCTTTAATGTGCTTTGTGAAAAGCCGATGACGATGACTGTGCAAGAGGGCGAAGAGATCGTGCGTGTTGCAAAAGCGACCGGAAAGGTTTGCGCCGTCAACTATTGTTACTCGGCCTATCCCATGGTGCGGCAGATGAAAGCGATGGTCGCGGCGGGCGAGCTTGGCGCGATCCGTACGGTTGTCACCAACTTCAGCCACGGACATCACGCGGGCGGCGACGATGCAGAAAACCCACGGGTGCGCTGGCGGTATGATCCGGCGCAGGCCGGGGTCTCGGGTCAGATGGCGGATTGTGGTATCCACGCGTTGCATTTAGCCAGCTTCATCACTGGCGACGAAGTCGAAACACTGTCGGCGGACTTTGCGTCAACCGTGCAGGGACGCGTGCTGGAAGACGACGCGATGGTGAACTTCCGCACCGCGAAAGGCACAGTCGGGCGGCTTTGGACGTCGACGATTGCGCTTGGACGTCAGCATGGGTTGGACATTCAGGTGTACGGCGAGCTAGGCGGAATGCGATGGGCGTCTGAACAGCCGAACCAGATCATTTACAGCCGCCTTGGCGGACGTACCGAGATCATTGAAAAGGGTGAGGCGGGTCTGTCAGAAGATGCGCAACGCATGAGCCGCGTCGCCATTGCGCATCCCGAGGGCTTTCCCTTGGCGGTCGCGAACATCTACGTCGATCTGGCGGCGAAACTGCGCGGCGAGGGGAAGGGCAACCTTCCAACTGCTGAGGACGGACTACGGTCGATGGCGGCTGTGTTTGCGGCAGTTGATTCCGCCGCGAAGCACGGCGTCTGGGTGGATGCCCGTCCGCCGATGTTCCGCTAAGTTTTGGCGGGGCGCAGCGTGCCTCGCTCGACGATCTCGCAGGCAAAAAACCGACCCTCGGGGGGGCGCTCGGGCTTATCGAGCATCGCCACAACAAGCTCGACCGAACTGTCGATGATCTGTCGAATCGGTTGGCGGATGGTGGTCAGGTTGATGTTCTCCCAGCGCGCCATATCCATATCATTTAACCCGATGATCCCGATGTCACCCGGCACGTTCAGACCTTTATCGGCCAAAGCACTGAGTGCGCCGATCGACAGCACATCGTCGCCGCAGAAATAGGCCTCGGCGGGATCGCCGTTTAACAGGGCCAGCATCTCGGCACGGCCCGCGTCAAACGAGTATGCGGTGGCAAACGACTCGGTTGTCTCGATGCCGTTCGTGACGCTTAAAACTTCGTCAAAGCCCTTCCGGCGGTCGATTGTTGAGGTCGCTTCGCGGGGCCCGCCCATGAATCCGATCCGCTTATAGCCGCGCGCGATCAGCGTGCGCGCAGCCATCCGACCGCATTCTACGTTGTCTATTCCGACCACATTTACGCGCGGGCTAGCTGCGATGCGGCCAAAGGAATGCACCACCGGAACGCTGGCTTCCTGAAAGGCCAGCGCGAATTCAGGGGACAGTGTTGAGGAGGCTACGATGACTCCATCGACGGAATACTGGCGCAGTAATCGCAACGTGGCTTCAGGGTCGGTTTGATCCGTCAGATTGACTAAAAGCGGGCGTAGTCCGCGTTCCTGCAAGAGCCTGGTAAACAGGTCAAAGACCTGCAAGAAGAACGGGTTATGGAAGTTGTTTGAGACAAGTCCGATAAGCTTCGTGCGCCCCGTCGTCAGGGATGATGCGAGTGCGTTCGGGCTGTACCCAAGCTCGCTTGCGGCTTTTTCAACCTTGCGCCGCGTCTTGGCTGAAACTGACGCGCCCTCGGTGAACGTCCGTGACACGGCCGAGCGTGATACGCCCGCCCGCTCGGCGACATCTTTCAATGTTATCGCCATGGTAGGAAAATCTCCAATTTGGACATCTCGGTCGTTGTGCAGCGCGCGAAACGCAGCCTATCTCTACATACTGCGCGCAATTGATGCATTTTATTGTCTTCATTTGCAACCGATTGCAAAATACTGGGGATGTGTTAAATTTTGATGAAGGGGCGTACGTAAGCCGCTTTTACGCCAGACAACTGGCTAACTTGGGAGGAAAAAATATGAGATCATTTATGAAGAAGGTCGCATTTGCGACCGCTATGGCGGCGGCGCCACTGATGGCTGCATCCACAGCTTCGGCGGACGGCGAGAGATATGTTTTCGTCAGCCACGCGCCGGACTCTGACAGCTGGTGGAATACAATCAAGACTGCGCTTGGCGTTGCTGAAGGTCAATTGGGCGTAACGGTCGAGTATCGCAATCCGCCAACCGGCGATATCGGTGATATGGCCCGTATTGTTGAGCAAGCGGCGGCCTCCGGACCCGACGGTATCATCGTCAGCATTGCCGACTTCGATGCACTTTCCGGCCCGATTCGTGATGCAGTAGATCAGGGTATTCCTGTCATAACAGTGAACTCGGGCACGCACGAGCAATCCGCATCGATGGGCGCGCTGATGCACATCGGCCAGCCTGAGTATGATGCAGGTAACGCAGCCGGTATGCGCGCAGCGAAAGCGGGCGTGAAGTCCTTTCTATGTGTTAACCACTACATCACAAATGGTGCATCGGTTGAGCGTTGCCAGGGTTTTGCGGATGCAATCGGCGCCGATCTGGGCAACCAGATGATCGATTCCGGTCAAGACCCGGCTGAAATCAAGAACAAGGTTCTTGCCTATCTGTCTGCTAACCCCGATACGGGCGCTGTCCTGACGCTTGGCCCGACCTCTGCTGCTCCTACAATCAATGCGTTGAAAGAGAACGGCATGGCCGGTGACATCTATTTCGGCACATTCGACCTGAGCGCTGAAATCGCCACGGGTATCAAGGAAGACATCATTTCTTGGGCCATCGACCAGCAGCCGTTCTTCCAAGGCTACCTACCGATAGTTCTGCTGACCAACTATAACCGGTATGGTCTTTTGGTACCGCACAACATCAACTCTGGCCCTGGCTTTGTGACCAAAGACACAATTGATGCCGTTGCCGATATGGCTGGCGAGTTCCGCTAAGAACTGACCAACTACTGGGCGACCGTGCATTCGGTCGCCCATTTTCATTTGCCCCAGAGAGGTATCAAGATGTCGGAAGCTTCCGCTCCCCCCGAAGATGATGAGCGAGTCAAGGAAATATCTGGTTTCCGCAAGTCTCTTATGCGACCGGACTTGGGCGGCATTTGCGGTGCAATTCTGGTCTTTGTCTTTTTTCTGCTGACAGCATTTGACTCTGGCATGTTCTCGCCGGCAGGTGTGATGAACTGGTCGATCGTGTCGGCTCAATTCATGATCATCGCGGTTGGCGCCTGTCTCCTCATGATCGCGGGAGAGTTTGATCTTTCGGTCGGATCAATGATCGGTTTTGCTGGCATGTCGATTGCCTTGCTAACAACTAGCGCGGGCCTTCCGATGTGGATGGCAATCATCTTCACATTCATCATTTGCGTTGCCATCGGGGCGCTGAACGGGTGGTTGGTTGTCAAGACCGGACTGCCTAGCTTCATCGTAACGCTTGCATTCCTGTTTATCCTGCGCGGCGTCACAATTTTTGCGGCCATCGCGACGACCCGCAAGACCATAATCGGTGGATTGCGCGAAGAAGCTGCGGGCGACTGGCTTGCGCCGTTTTTCGGAGGCAAGGTCTTTACAGGATTGTTCCAGTGGATGGGTGAAAATGGCTGGATAGAAACCTTCAGCCGTGGCACTCGCGAAGGGCAGCCGGTTGTTGATGGCATCCCGATGCTGATTGTTTGGGCCATCGTTCTAGTCATTTTTGGTCATTTCCTCCTGACCCGCACCAAGTTCGGGAATTGGATTTTTGCCGCCGGCGGCGACGCGCAAGCCGCACGCTACACTGGTGTCCCAGTGAACCGTGTCAAAATCCTGATGTTCATGTTTACCGCGTTTTGCGCCGTAGTCTTTGCCACGTGTCAGGTGATGGAGTTCGGGTCTGCCGGGGCTGATCGAGGCCTGCTTAAAGAGTTTGAAGCGATCATTTCCGTGGTTATTGGCGGCGCATTGCTCACCGGCGGGTATGGTTCGGTTATCGGCGCGGCACTCGGTGCTCTGATCTTTGGTGTGGTCCAGCAGGGTCTGTTCTTTGCCGGGGTTGAGAGCTCTCTGTTCCGGGTTTTCCTGGGAGTTATTCTGCTGCTGGCTGTCATCTTGAATACCTATATCCGACGCGCAATTACTGGGGAGAAGTAAGATGAACACGGAACATGCACCCATCGTTCAGATGAAAAACATCGAGAAGCACTTTGGATCGGTCATCGCACTGGCCGGGGTGTCACTCGAGGTTTACCCCGGCGAATGCCATTGCCTTTTGGGCGACAACGGTGCTGGAAAGTCAACGTTCATCAAGACCATGTCGGGTGTTCACAAACCCACCAAAGGTGAGATCTTTTTCGAAGGCAAATCGATGCATTTCGAGCGGCCGCGAGATTCCATCTCAGCCGGTATCGCTACGGTTTATCAGGACCTTGCGATGATTCCGCTCATGTCGGTGTCACGCAATTTTTTCATGGGCAATGAACCTACGAGAAGGATTGGCCCGATCTCAGTCTTTGACCATGAAGTGGCGAACGAAGTGACGATGTCAGAGATGAAGAAGATGGGTATCAATCTGCGCGGCCCGGATCAGGCCGTTGGCACTTTGTCGGGCGGGGAACGCCAAACGGTGGCCATCGCGCGGGCAGTGCATTTCGGAGCCAAGGTGCTGATCCTTGATGAACCGACCTCGGCACTTGGCGTGCGGCAGACCTCTAATGTTTTGGCTACCGTTGATCGAGTACGAAAAAATGGCATCGCTGTGGTGTTCATCACCCACAATGTACGTCACGCGCTGGC
>NZ_CALJXO010000157.1:0-2739 GCF_937988555.1 uncultured Boseongicola sp.
CTTGGCTGGATCGGCTGGAGAAAGAATATCAACGCGTTGCCAATACCGGCTGGGGCTATGGCGACGAACTTGGAGGCTACCTTGAAGACCTCAGGTCTTCGCAAACATAGTTCCTATCCGGTCCGGTCAGTGCGGCGTCAAAAGTGTCCACTCAGTACGACACAGATTTGTCCACCGCCCGGATTTGCGGCTGCGTCGAATGTCCGGAACGACGGGCCGCGGCGCAGCATCGGGGTCGGTGGCAGATGTCCGCAAAGGGCCGGTCGTGTTGGTCGGGGCGAGATCGTCTGGCAGGATCGCTGCGATGCGGTTAACGGCAGCAAGGAGCCGATTGTGTTGAAAAACTCCTATTTTGACCCTGACCGATGAATTTTCTCGCCATACGGGCCGGTCTGCAATTTTTGGCGACTGGGTCGGCCAAATTTGCCTTCCGGAGCTTGTGAGAAGGCTCACATGGTCTCACGGACAATCCTATCTAACATTCCCATTTCACTGGGCCCTGCCGGAAAACTGCAACTTTCCAGTTTCGAAGTTTTTCAACACAATCAGCCCATACCTGACATCCGGAAACCGAAGGATCGATCGAAATCATTCGCCTAATTCGGTAACGGACTACTTATTGATATGGGGACCGTTGAGGTCGCAGGGTAAATTCGGTCACGCAGGTTGTTTTTGGTAATGAAATCGCCGTTGCGATCATCTGGGAAATGTCGTCGAGCTGGATCATTAGCTCGCGGTTTTTGCCTCCGTCGTTGACGGAAGGCGTATTTACAAATCCGGGGTGAACTAGCGTAACACGCACACCGTCTTCGCGCACTTCCTCAAACAATGCCTTTGCAAATCCGACTTGCGCATGCCTTAGAGCGCAGTGGATGCTATGGCGTTTCCATCCAAGCCACGAAGTAGGGCCACAGATGTAAACAATGGCACCTTCCGTTTTTTTCAATGCAGGCAAAACATGCGCTGAGAGCCGAATTGTTGCCCGGAGCACTTGATCAATAGACGCATCCCAATCTTCAAATCGTTCCGTGGAAACTTCTCCGTATGTGAATTTGGCTGCACAGTGAACAAATGCGTCAAGGCGTTCTCGTGCCGTGGCCCACTCTGCAAGATCGGCTAATGCGGCCATATCTCCCATTTCCGCGGTGAAGTATTCGCCTGTGCCCCCAACGCCTTTGATCAATTCTAGTGTTTCTTGGAGTGCATCCTCACGACGTCCGTGCGCAAGTACATGCCAGCCTTCTGACGCAAGCTTGGTGGCGGTGCCCCTCCCAATTCCGCTCGATGCTCCGGTAACAAGCGCTGTTTTTGACAATTTGTACCTCCTCGTCCTCGTCCAGGTTACCACGAAGTGTTGGACCTTCAAATCTTGGCAGCAATGTCCGCTCAGTCCGCACACCGACGTTTTAGCCGACAAAAAATGCTGCGCCATGCACGAATGGCCGCAATGCGAAAGCTGCACCCCAGCGTTGTATGGAACGGCCAAAGTCCGGTTAGGGCCGTTCATGTTGGTCGGGGCGAGATCGTTTGGCAGGATCGCTGCGATGCGGCTAACGGCAGCAAGGAGCCCAATGCAGTCATCCTCCAAGCCGATACGTCGAGTATTCGTGCACTATGGCTTCGTGCTCCGCAGGTGCGTGGGACGCAGACCGCCGCCCTGCACCGCTTTTGCCGCTCCCCGCCGGACCTGAAGCCATGGGTCAACAATTTCCTTTCCGACCTTCGCGACTAAATCCTCATAAACTCGCTCCAGCGTGCGCAATTCCTCTTCAACAACGATTGCATACCACGCGTTCCGGTCCACCGATTTCACGTTTTCGAACCCAGCATCGCGCAGCTTTTTTTCCATCTGCGGTGCGGTCGCCATCTCAAAATGCAGGTGGCCACCCATATGCTTCAACGCCGCCTCCGCGTCAGGGCCTTCCCCGCTCAGCCAATCGCTCGCCGCAAAAATACCGCCAGGTTTTAGTACGCGTCGGATCTCAGCGAAAAGTGCGTCCTTGTCAGGGATATGGATAATCGAATCCTTAGAGAAAACCACGTCGAAACTAGCGTCTTCAAATGGTAGCGGCCCCGGTTTGACCAATCGTAGATCGACCCGATCTGACAGTCCGGCTGCGTCGACCATCGCTTTCGCATGTCGATGGAGTGGCTCTTCAACATCGATGCCCACGACCAGGCCCGCGCCGAGTTCGCGCGCCAGGGTTATTGCTGGCCCTGCCGTTCCGAAGCCGATATCCAGCAACGTCTTGCCAGCCAGATCAAGGTCCCGCACGATTTCATGCACCTCTTCTGGACCGCCAGGAGAAAGAAACCCTTCTCCCCAAACCGCGTGCAGCCGCTCAATGAAATTGTCCGGATACTGTATGTCAGATGTCATTTTACCCCCACACGAGAACGAGATCAGGTTCATGCCTTACGCCGAAAGCTAGCAAAACTCTGGGAGGAGAGGAATAACGGCTTTGTCCCGCGATGCAGACCTCCGAGGACGGAAATGCTGCAGGGTGCATGAATGGCCGCTCTTGGTATGCCGCGCCGCGGTAAGGTCAATCTTGGTGAATGTCGGCAAAGGGCCGTTCGCAACAGGCCGGATTTTCTGCTCATGCGACATGCTGCGGGACAGCATTTGATAAAGAGGGCTCCTTGCTGCCGTTAGCCGCATCGCAGCGATCCTGCCAAACGATCTCGCCCCGGCCAACATGAACGGCCCTTTGCCGACATTCACCAAGATTGACCTTA
>NZ_CALJXO010000158.1:0-14566 GCF_937988555.1 uncultured Boseongicola sp.
GTCGATGAAACTGTTAACCACAACAACCGCTGCCGCTTTGTTGGCATCTAGCTTGCCGGGCTTTGCCCAAGAGGCAAGCTGCCCGATCAAAGTTGGTGTTCTGCACTCGCTCTCTGGCACGATGGCAATCTCGGAAACCACCCTGAAAGACACGATGGAAATGCTGATCGAACAGCAAAACGCTGCTGGTGGCGTGCTTGGCTGCGAACTGGAAGCCGTCGTCGTTGACCCTGCGTCCGACTGGCCGCTTTTCGCTGAAAAAGCCCGCGAACTGCTTACGGTACACGAAGTAGACGTCACTTTTGGCAACTGGACATCCGTCAGCCGCAAGTCCGTTCTTCCAGTAATCGAAGAACTGAACGGCCTCCTCTTCTACCCTGTTCAGTATGAAGGCGAAGAAAGTTCAAAGAACGTCTTCTACACAGGCGCGGCCCCAAATCAGCAGGCTATCCCGGCCACGGATTACTTCCTTGAAGAGCTTGGCGTTGAAAAATTCGCCCTTCTCGGGACCGACTACGTCTACCCGCGCACCACAAACAACATCCTCGAAAGCTACCTTCAGCAACAGGGCATCGCGGCGGACGACATCTTCGTCAACTACACGCCTTTCGGCCACTCCGACTGGTCCAAAATCGTGGCTGACGTCGTGGCCCTTGGCGCAGACGGCAAAAAAGTCGGCGTGATCTCCACGATCAACGGCGACGCCAACGTCGGCTTTTACAAAGAACTCGCCGCCGCCGGTATCTCGGCAGACGACATCCCGGTTGTGGCTTTCTCGGTCGGTGAAGAAGAACTGTCGGGTCTCGACACATCGAACCTCGTCGGCCATCTTGCAGCGTGGAACTACTTCCAGTCCGCCGATACCGAAGCCAACGAAGGCTGGATCGCCGCATGGAAAGCCCGCATGGGCGAAGAGCGTGTCACCAACGATCCAATGGAAGCGCACTATATCGGCTTCAACATGTGGGTAAACGCGGTTGAAGCAGCCGGTACCACCGATGTCGATGCGGTCCGCACTGCCATGTACGGTCAGGAATTTCCGAACCTGACAGGCGGCACAGCAGTCATGCTGCCAAACCACCATCTCTCCAAGCCGGTTCTGATCGGTGAAATTCAGGCAGACGGCCAGTTTGACATCATCAGCCAGACTGCAGAAGTGCCGGGCGATGCTTGGACCGACTTCTTGCCAGAATCGGCCGTTCTGGTCTCTGACTGGGCCGAGCTTGGGTGCGGCATGTACAACACCGAAACCGAAAGCTGCGTGCAGATCAAATCTAACTACTGATCTGAAACTAAAAGCTTAATTAAGCAAACCGAAGGGCGACCCTCGCCCTTCGATTCCAAGCGGAGCAGCACATGCGGGCCATCCTCACTTCCCTTCTGGCGGTCTTTCTTTTGACGAGTCAACCGGCGTCAGCCCAACAATCCGACGCGCAAATCCAAATGCTCTTGCAGGAATATGGCGAAGCTATCGCCAAAAGCTCCCGCCGCACCATCGGCCCAGCCATTGACGCGCTGGCCGCGAGCGGGTTGCCAGAAGCTCAGGTCGTCCTGAACCGCTGGCAAGCTAAGGAAATGTGGTTCAACAAAGCCACTGGTGTCTTCGTTTTCGCGACAGAAATTGACCGAGACACACTTCAGATTTTCGACATATCTAACGACATAGAAATCGGCCAAGCACTTGAAGACGACTACACGCAACTGAAACCCAATTCCGGCATCCGCAGCATGATCGGCACCGCCCTCGTGCAATTTCAGCTAAGCGATCCAGACCCGACGGAGCGTCTCCGCGCCGTTGCCGCAATCGAACGTGGCGCGGAAAAGTCGCACCTTGCCGCCTTGCGGTCCAGCACCGAAAGCGAGCCAAACGCGGATATTAAGGCCTCTAAAATCCGCCTTGAACGGCTCCTCACAATTCGCTTCGGCGACACCGACGATGAACGCATCACCGCAATCAACGGCTTCGCAGGCGACCTTGGCGTCGATGTGCGCGCCGCGCTGAACCCGCTTGTCGCCACACGCGTCGAAACCGCAGCGACCCTTCCCGAAGGCACCGATATCGCCCGCGCCCTCACTCCCGGTTCCGAAACCTTTCCGCGCGCCGCGGCTTATGACCTCCTCGTCGAGGCAGGCGTCGCTAAACCCCGAATTGCGCGCGCCGAGCAGCGAGAGGCCCTCGTTGCCAACGTCACAGACGGCGCCGTCGGCGGCATCCAGCTCGCATCGCTAAACACCGAAGCCGCACGAGACATCGCTTATGCCGCCCTTGCCGCGGCAGGCGCAGTGGACGCCGTAGCGACAGATACCGAAATCGACACCGCCATCGACGCAAGCGTCTTTTTCGAACGCTACACGGGCGCACCACCCGCCGTGGCCCTTGCGGCAAAGGCGGCCCTCGCAGCAATCGAAAGCAAAGTCGCCATTAATCAAGCCGCCGACCTCGGCCTCGACGCCCTGTCCCTTGCCTCGATCTACTTCCTCGCTGCCATCGGCCTTGCCATTACTTTCGGCGTCATGGGCGTGATCAACATGGCCCACGGTGAGTTTATCATGATGGGCGCTTACACCGGCTACGTGGTCCAGCTTTTCGTGCCTGACTACACGCTCTCAATCGCCCTCGCGCTTCCGCTCGCCTTTACAATCACCTTCGCCGCGGGCGTCGCGATGGAGCGCCTGGTTATTCGCCACCTCTACCACCGCCCGCTGGAAACCTTGCTTGCCACCTTCGGCATTTCCATCGCGCTGCAACAGATTGCAAAGAATATCTTCGGCACTCAAGCCCGCCCGCTCACGTCACCCGCATGGCTCGATGGCTCGCTTGTGATCAACGATATCGTCTCGATCAGCTACATCCGCATCGCAATCTTCGTCCTCGCCCTGATGTTCCTCTGCCTTTTCCTCTTCATCATGAACCGCACCCGCCTTGGCCTTGAAGTGCGCGCGGTCACCCAAAACCCTCGCATGGCCGCCTCGATGGGTATCAACCCGGACAAGATAAACATGCTCACCTTTGGCCTCGGCTCCGGCATTGCAGGCGTCGCGGGCGTGGCCATCGGCCTTTACGCAAAAGTCACTTCGGAAATGGGCACGGACTATATCGTGCAATCCTTCATGACCGTCGTCGTCGGAGGCGTCGGCAACATCTGGGGCACGCTTTTGGGCGCGACCATGGTCGGAACGATTCCAAAAGGCATCGTGTGGATGAACCCCTCAAACACGCTGGCCGCACAAACCTACATGATCCTCTTCATCATCCTGTTCATTCAGTTCCGCCCCAAAGGCATCATCGCCCTCAAGGGCCGCGCGGCAGAAGCGTAACATGCAGAGACTTTCAATCTTGTTAAGCGATCCACGCATTCTTCTTGGTAAAAATACTCCGAGGTCTGGGGGCCTTACGGCGATTCCTAGAAATCGCCGTAAGGCAACAAATGGCGCCGCAATGAGTGAGAGAAAGCCCCATCCCCGCGACGTCAACGGCGGCGCAACTCTATGACCGACGCCACCCTCGCAAGCGGCCTTCGTCGCCAACCCCTCGCCCTGCGCTTCCCGTCCGTACTGGTCTTCCTCGCAGCCCTTGGGCTCTTCACAATCGCCGTGACGATCCTGTCCGACGGCCTCGGCCTAGGTATCATTTCCACCAGCTTTATCAAAACTTTGGGTAAAACTCTTTGCCTCTGCCTCGTCGCCCTGGCGATGGATCTTGTCTGGGGCTATTGCGGCATTCTTTCGCTTGGCCACATGGCGTTCTTTGGCCTTGGCGGCTACGCCATCGGCATGTGGCTGATGTATGCGCGCACCGAACTTATCGTCATCGAAAGCCTCAAAGCTGCCCCCCTACCCGCCACGCCACAAGAAATATCCGACGGTATCGCAGGCCAAATCTTCGGCGTTGTCGGCGCCTCAGAATTTCCGCCCATCTGGGCCTTCGCCCACTCGCTGCCATTGCAACTCGCCGCAGTCGTCCTCGTGCCCGGCCTCCTCGCTCTGATCTTCGGCTGGCTCGCCTTCCGCAGCCGCGTCACTGGTGTCTATCTGTCGATCCTGACCCAGGCGATGACGCTGGCCCTCTCGCTGCACCTCTTCCAAAACGACAGCGGCCTGCGCGGCAATAACGGCCTCTCCGGCCTGCAAAACCTGCCCGGCCTCGACGACTTTCCACAATCCACCGTCTCGCTCTGGTTCTTTTGGGCCTCCGCCATCGCACTCGGGCTCGGCTACATTATCTGTGCCTGGATCGTCTCCGGCAAGTTCGGCAGCGTGATCCGTGCCATCCGCGACGACGAAACCCGCGTGCGCTTTCTCGGCTACCCTGTTGAGGGCTTCAAACTGTTCATCTTCACTCTGACGGCGGTCCTCGCGGGCATCGCCGGCGCGCTCTACTACCCCCAGGCGGGTATCATAAATCCAGCTGAAATGGCCCCCATCGCCTCGATTTACCTCGCGGTCTGGGTCGCCATCGGAGGCCGGGGCCGCCTTTACGGCGCCGTCATTGGCGCTGCTTTCGTTTCGCTGCTTTCGACATGGTTCACCGGCGGCCAGGCCCCTAACATCAACCTGGGATTTTATACGATCCAATGGGTCGACTGGTGGATCGTCCTCCTTGGTTTTTCCTTCGTCGCCATCACACTTTTCGCCCCCAAAGGCATCGGTGGCCTTGTCGACATCTTCATAGATCGCAAAAGCCCGAACCGCTTTGGCGCCGATCTCGGCCCTGATCCCGGCGCCTTGCGCGAACAGGAGGCCGAAAAATGACCACCCTCCTCGAAGTTTCAGGCGTCTCGGTCTCATTTGACGGCTTCAAAGCCATCAACAACCTATCCTTCCAGATTGCCGAAAAAGAACTCCGTGCCGTGATCGGCCCCAACGGCGCAGGCAAAACTACCTTCATGGACATCATCACCGGCAAAACGCGCCCCGAGGAAGGCCGTGTGATCTACGGTGACAGGGCCATCTCGCTATTGCACATGTCCGAAAGCAGCATTGCGCAAGCAGGTGTTGGTCGTAAATTCCAGAAGCCCACGGTTTTCGAGGACCAATCCGTCGCCGACAACCTTCTGCTGGCCCTCAAAAAGAACCGCGGCCCGTTCTCGGTCCTGCTCTTCAAAGCGTCCCGCGACGACCAAACCCGCATTGAAGAGCTCGCGTCAGAAATCGGCCTGGAATCCGCCCTCCGTCGCAAGGCCGGAGAGCTCTCTCACGGCCAAAAGCAATGGCTGGAAATTGGCATGTTGCTGGCACAAGAACCCAAGCTTCTCCTTGTCGATGAACCCGCAGCGGGCATGACCCCGGCCGAGCGTGAACACACCACAGACATCCTGCGCGAAGCCGCCAAAACCCGCGCCGTCGTCGTTGTGGAACACGACATGGAGTTCGTCCGCCGCCTTGATTGCCGCGTGTCGGTTCTCCACGAAGGCTCGGTACTCGCCGAAGGCTCGATCGACCACGTGACGCAAAACCAGAAAGTAATCGAGGTTTACCTTGGACGCTGACATCCTCAAAACCGCAGGTCTGACCCTTCATTACGGCGGTAGCCAAATTCTGAATGGCATTGATATCACTGCGCGCAAGGGCGAGATCACCTGCATAATGGGTACCAATGGCGTTGGCAAAACAAGCCTTCTCAAAGCCATTTCAGGCACCCATCCGACATCGGGCGGTACAATTAACCTGACCGGCACACCTTTGAAAAAGCCCCGCGCCCATGCGCTTGCGCAAATGGGCGTGGCCTACGTCCCGCAAGGGCGCGATATCTTCCCGCTGCTCACGGTTCGCGAAAATCTCGAAACCGGCTTCGCCTGTCTGCCCCGCTCCGAACACTTCGTGCCGGACGAAATTTTCGACCTCTTTCCGATCCTGAAAGACTTCCTCCACCGTCGCGGCGGTGACCTCTCTGGCGGCCAGCAGCAACAACTTGCCATCGCTCGCGCGCTCATCGCCAAGCCGAAACTTCTCCTTCTTGACGAGCCAACTGAAGGCATCCAACCCAACATCATTCAGCAGATCGGCGACGTGATCAGCCTTCTGCGCGAACAGGCCGAAATGGCGATCGTCCTCGTCGAGCAATACTTCAGCTTCGCCTACGACCTAGGCGACACTTTCTACGTCCTGAAGCGCGGCTCGGTCAGCCTGTCTGGCCGCAAGGGCGAGGTCGCCCGCGAAGACCTCCTGCGCGGTGTCTCGGTTTGACCAAAGAGCGCAACGGCTGGGGACCATGACGGAATTCTCAATCACACAAGATTTTTCGGGTATTCGCCTCTTCCAGATCCCGGCGGTGAACATCGGCCCAAATCTGTTCCACCGAAACCGGACTGTCTCGTGGCGGACGTCGATCCAGCTCTGGCATAGCGAATACTCCACGTTTCGCAGCGACAGCGTAAGCCGGATGAATAGCATGACAGCCAAGCGAATGATTTCAGGCGATGTTTTGAAATAGCAAAACGAATTTGACCTGGTTACTTCGCAAGGCTAGGCCGTTCCCCTGCCCGTCTCAACCAAGCCTTCTCTGATAGCGCTCCCTGCGCATATTCAGAATGGCGGCGGCATCTTCCTCCATCAGCCGCTCCAACGCGAGCGTAAGCTGGTAGATCGTGTTTGGTGGTGACAGGTCCAGGGCGCTTGATAAGTGATGGGAGTCGCCTTTCCAACAATTCGACAGAGATGAGCCCGGACGCGCTGCGCCAACACGTTGCCCGTGCCCGTGACAGCACTCAAGGACATCACGACCTGCCTTTCGCCAAATGAAGCATACGGAGCGGCAGTGTCAGCAGTTCCGGAGCTATCGAGGCGCGGCACGTGTGACAGTAGAAATCCGCCAAATGCCGCCGGATGCGGCTAAGATTAGAAAGCCGATCAATCGAGCGCAGCAGATGATCTTGACGATCATGATCATCAAGCGAGATCTCCGAGAACAGACCCGCCTGCGCTTCCTGCCTCGGACCCACCACTACGCTTAATCCCGCTCATCCATATGGAAATTGAATTAGCCAAAGGCACTTCAACCAACAAGATATTTTTTCTGCCGAGATGGGGGAACAATAAGAAGTCGCTGACAACATCGCTTGCCGTCCTGATGGTCTCCCTTACAGGCTCAGTATTTGCTGAGGGCTATCTGAGCCGCGCAAATGTGATCGACGTCGTGATCGAGAGGGGCGCACGGATTTTTATACGCAGCACCTTTTCAGGTTTGCAAAAAAGGTTCAGAGTTCGGGTTCAAGTTTGGCTGTCAGCTTCCCTAACATCCACCGAAACCGTCAGGCCAAGGCATGACGCCTTGGCTCCGTCAAAACTGCCTGAAATCGGCGAGGCTTGTTGCGGTGTCCGCGTCGTCGCAACCCGGATCAATGCGCTTCCAGCCGTGATCCTATTCGTCGGATCGAACTCAATCCACCCTTCTCCCGGCACGAAGATATCTGCCCAGGCATGAGTTGAACCGCCGCCAACCGGCGCATCTGGTCCGCCAGCGGTATCATTCAGGTAACCAGTCACGAACCGTGCTGCAAAGCCGAACCTTCGCGTCGCCTCCATAAAAAGAAACGCAAAATCACGGCAAGTACCCACACCCTTTGAGATAGTTTCGGCAGCAGTTTGTGTGCCCATCTCCTCGCGGCCTGAATAGCCGAGAGTGCGGTGGATGGAGTGGTTGAGGCTTTTCAGGAAGAGGAAGGCGCTATCCGGCCGGTCGACAAAATTGGCATCAAGCCATTGGTCCAGGACGTTGATATCGCCAGCGTGCTGCAAAGTGAGATACGGATAGAGGTCAAGCGCATCAGCATCCGAGTAGTCGAAGGGATAGGGACAGTTATGTGTCCCGCCCTGACGCGCGAGGATTTCCGTTGCGTAGCGGCGCAGAAACAACTCGCTTTCTATGATCAACGATTTGGTAGGTTGGTCAAAGGTGGCTTCGGCGATTGAATTTCCGAAAGTGTCGAAATACCAGCGAAGTTTGGCATCCGGCTGGATGCGCAAAAATGCATCTTCCACCCACAGGTCATGTCCATCGCGCGGCCGCAACATAAGATGATGTGGGTTCAGAATAATCTTGCGGTCGTATTTGTACTCTGTCCGGTGCATAATTTGTACGATACGGGACAAGGGAACCTTTCAGGCATTGCAGCTCTCGCGCTATTCACGCATCACGAACAGTGAATTTGATCAATGGCCGGCCCCCGCTTTGAAAACAAGGATGAACTCGTGCTAATCCGTTTTGGTTTTGAGATCGACATTGTCTGTATCGCTCCCGTGCCGATGCTTCTGGCTCTTTCCGTGCACCCCGCGGCGGGGGGGCGTCTAATTGGTGGGGATTTTGTCCGTGTTCCTGATGAATGCCAGGTCAGGACCTACGACGATCAGTTTCAAAATCGCATCACCAGGGTCGTAGCACCCAGCGGGGCTACGAAATTATGGTCGGATTGCGTGATGGACTTTGATGCGCAACCAGACGTCCAGGTGCCGTCCGCGCAGCAGCACAGCATCCCCGATTTGCCGGATGATGTCCTGCAACATCTGCTTGCAAGCCGATATTGCGACAGCGATAACCTAATCAATGATGCATGGTCGTTATTCGGGCATACGCCCGAGGGGTGGGACCGGGTGCTTGCGATAACGCAGTTCGTCCATCAGCACGTCACATTCGGCTATCAATTTGGTCGCGCCAGCAAGACTGCCTCGGAAGTCTTTCGAGAAAAAACCGGCGTCTGTCGCGATTTTGCGCATCTGTCTATCTCGCTTTGCCGAGCCATGAATATCCCGGCCCGCTACGCAAGCGGCTACCTTGGCGACATCGGTGTGCCGTACTCCGGCGCCGGCGATTTCTGCGCGTGGTTTGAAGTGTTTTTAGGTGGGCGTTGGCACACATTCGATGCACGATACAATATTCCTAGGGCCGGCAGAATCCTGATGGTGCGGGGCTCAGATGCCGCCGATGTTGCGATGATCACATCCTTTGGTGACTACCGCCTCGAGTATTTCAGGGTCTGGACCGGTAAACTTGAAGATGGGCTTGAAGACGCCGCCATCCTAGAGATGCTGCGAAGCAGACCAGATAGCGAACCTTTGGTATTCCCTTCGTCGGCAAGGTTGGCTTGATCAATATTTTCGTCGCGAAGACGTAGCTCGCGGTTGATGCCTGGTCCGCACCCAAAGCTTCTGAGCTGCCCCCCACTTTAGCCTTGTGAAGGAGACGGTTGGCTTCGGGCCGAGACTTGCCCGCCACTAATGACGGCTTGGTCCGCACACCAACGTTTTAGCCGACAAAAATGCTGCGCCATGCACGAATGGCCGCAATGCGAAAGCTGCACCGCAGCGTTGTATGGAGCGGCCAAAGTCCGGTTGGGGCCGTACGCGGCGTAAACTCACGTACATGGAAAGTTAAGATCGGAACCAGAATCCGTCAGCTGTCACCCAAAGTGTCACCCAATCGCATAAATACGTTGGGCGCGCGCAAGGCGATCGCTTCCATCTTATTGATTTTAAATGCTTTTAGTGGTGCCCGGGGGCGGAATCGAACCACCGACACGAGGATTTTCAATCCACTGCTCTACCCCTGAGCTACCCGGGCACGGGTACGAAAGACAAACATCTTCGTCTGGGGTCGCTGCGTTCTAATGGCCCGCCACGTGGCTGTCCAGAGGCCGCGCATTAAAAAATCAATGCAGCCGCCCGTCGTCCTCGTCATCGCTAGTTTTGGGGCTATCATCTTCTTCCACCGCTTCCGAAGGAATCGCGTATTTCCCCAACATCCAACGACCCAAATCCACATCTGCACAGCGGCGCGAGCAAAACGGTCGGTACTGTTTTTCGGTCGGTTCACTACAAATCGGGCAGCTCATCTCAGGCTCTCACTCAATGGTAATCGTTCGCGTTTTCGTTGAAGTTCAAGATGCCCAAGCGGCGTCCATCCCACAAGAGACGTCTCGATTGCATCCGCCTTAAACGCCAGCCGCGCGACCTGTTCGATCTGACGGCGGTCCTTCTTCGGCATAGGGGCGGCGTCCACAACAATCTGCCCCCCCAGACCACGAAGTCGCAAGGCCCGTGGCAACGCCCGTATCGCGGCAATATTTGCCTTCAGGCCCGCCGCCGGAGACGTGTCCCCGCCGGTGTTCACATCCACCGCCACAAAAGCCCGCGTCGGCTCGACATACATATGTGCGCTGCCGCCCAGTGGCACATTCGCCCGCCTCGACGCGGCAATCGCTTCATGAAGACCATGGCGTTCAAAAGCCCCGTCGTCCGCGTCCGCCTGATCCGCTACGGGCCAGTCCCGCCAGGCAAGCGTCTGTGCATCCGGGCCGTCCAACAGCAACTCTTCGTCGCCATCAACCGGCTCGGACATGACCTGCCGCGCAAGCGCCAACATCTCCAGGAGATCGTCCAACACCGCGTCGTCATCGGCTTCAGCGCAGACAGAGCGCAACACAATCCCAAGCCCGTCATCGCCCATTTCCGCGTCGCACAGGGTGCGCAATTCTACCCGGCGCTCCTCGTCTTTGATGTCGCGTGAGATATTCAAGCCTGGAGCCCCTGGCGTCACCAGACAAAATCTGCTTTTGAAAACAATGCGATCCGTGATCGGCGTTGCCTTCCCGCCTTCCGCATAGGTCGCCGCCTGCACAATAAGCCGTTGCCCGCTTGCGATACCCTTGGCTTGCCGGAAAAACAGTGGCCCCTGCGGGCTCGACAGGATCAATCCACCCTGCCCCTTCATGGGCCGCGTCGCGCGTGCACGGAAGATTGCGCCGGGACGAATACGGTCATCGGGCGCATCGATCAGAAGATCGTCAAGCTGACCATCTCGCAAAAATGCCGCGGCTCCAACGCCGTCGACCTCGCCCAAAACCGCCAAAGTACCCTTCATTACCAGCCCCCCTCGACCGGGTAGCCCGCGTCGCGCAGCAAAACTGCGGCCTCCGCCACCGGCAATCCCATGATTGCCGAATACGAACCACTTATCCAAGGGATGAACGTTCCCGCCGGCCCTTGGATGGCATAGCCCCCCGCCTTGCCGCGCCAATCGCCGCTTGCAAGGTAGCCGTTCACCTCAATGTCCGACAAACGCTTCATCCGCACCACGCTTTCGACCACGCGGTAGCGCAGCCCTTTATCGCTGGCGACAGCAACACAGGTAAAAACCCGATGTCGTCGCCCCGAAAGCGCTATCAAAAACGCCGCCGCCTCTTTTTCGTCCGCTGGTTTGCCGAATATCCGTCGCCCAATAGCAACGGTCGTATCCGCCGCCAACACCACCTCACCCAAAGCGCGCGTCGTCGCGCCAGCTTTGGCCAACGTCACGCGCGCGCAATAGGGGCGCGGTAATTCGGCTTTCAAAGGGATTTCATCGATATCTGCCGGGCGAATATCGTCCGGCACGACACCAATTTGTGCGAGCAATTCGCGCCGCCGCGGGCTTGCAGACCCAAGGATCAATCGCGGGCGCACCTGCGCCGCATCACCGTCGCCGGTCACTTGAAGCGATAATTGATCCGACCTTTTGTGAGGTCGTAGGGTGTCATCTCGACCTGGACTTTGTCCCCGGCCAGAACCCTGATGCGGTTTTTGCGCATCTTGCCTGCCGTGTGCGCGATGATCTCATGGCCGTTCTCAAGCTCGACCCGAAATGTCGCGTTCGGCAGGAGTTCTTTAACGACACCAGGGAATTCGAGCAGTTCTTCCTTGGCCATGTTGTCTCCTTGCGTCGCCCGAAAAGTCGGGCGAGGCTTAGATGGGCGCGAATGCCAAAATTATCAAGCCAAATCTCGCCAAAACCCAAAGACAACGCACCTTTGTGGCCTGACACCGCCGTCAAGCCCGAACAAAGCGCGCAGCATAGCCTCGCCCCCCCTCCAGCTGACGCCTTTGGCAACACCACCTTTTGCCAAAACGTGAAGCAATGCGAGAAAAGCGTCACTCTTCCTTGGTCAAAGTCCCAAACCGCGCCAACATCCGCTCATGGATCTGATCCCGCGCCTGACGATAGCTTTCCAGCTTCGCCTCGCGCCCCTCACCCAACCCCGTCGGATCCAAAATCGGCCAATACTCAACCTCAAGGTGGAAAAACCGGGTCAATTCAAGCGCGCGCCGCTGCGACGCAGGCGACAGCGCAACCACCAGATCGAACCCCGAAAGATCGTCGCCCCACTCCTGCATCTCGTCGAAACTACGTGAGCGATGCCGCGCCAGCTCAATCCCCAATTCCTCGCAAACCGCGATAGAAAAGCCGTCGATCTCCATGTCGTTGTGCACGCCAGCAGACTGCACATAGGCCGTTTGACCATAGAACTTCTTCATCATACCTTCGGCCATCGGGGACCGGACTGCGTTGTGATCGCAGCAAAAAAGAATGGATTGAGGTAATGTCCCCAATGCCTAGCCCCCGAAATGCAGAACGCAGATCAGCGTGAACAATCGCCGCGCCGTATCCGTATCAAGTGCCGCTTTGCCCTCGAGGCGCTCTTGCAACACCCGTGCGCCCTCGTTGTGAATGCCGCGCCGCGCCATATCTATCGCTTCGATCTGACCCGGGGGCAGCTTTTTCACCGCATCAAAATAACTTTCGCAAATTTGAAAGTAATCCTTCACAACTTGGCGAAACGGCCCCAAAGCCAGATGAAACTCAGCCGCAGGCTCTTCCGCTTCGGTTTGTACATCAAACACCAACCGCCGCTCGCGGATCGCTAAATGCAACCGATAGGGCCCGTCTGGCACCGCCCGCCCGTCCCGCTCCGGCAGATCGAACGAATTGTCCTCCAAAAGATCAAACACCGCGACCCTGCGCTCCTGTTCAATCTCTGGCGTTGGGGCTGCCAACGCGCTGTCATCAATATCTATCTGGACGATTTTACTCATTCACCCGTCCCCTCGTTCAACTGGTCCAACCTTGCCCGCACACTTAACCCATGCGCCTCAAGGCCCTCACTTTTCGCCAATATTTCCGCAGCCTCACCGATCTGCGCCAATGCGCCTGGAATCATTTTCGAAATCGTTGTGCGCTTCAGAAAATCCATCACCGAAAGGCCTGACGAAAACCGCGCCGAGCGCGCCGTCGGCAGCACATGGTTCGGCCCGCCCACATAGTCGCCGATCGCTTCCGGCGTCCATTTCCCTAGGAATATCGCCCCTGCATGTTTAATATTCGCCGCCAAAGCCTCGGGGTTCGCCACGCACAATTCAAGATGCTCTGGTGCGATCTCGTCGGTCAACGCCGCCGCCTCACCCAGATCACGCACCACGATCACTGCGCCATAATCCCGCCAGCTGGCCCGCGCAATATCACGCCGCTCCAGCGTCTCCAAAAGCCCTTCAATCGACGCCACAACCGCCTCGCCAAAGACCTTATCCGAGGTGATCAAAATCGACTGCGCGCTCTCGTCGTGTTCGGCCTGCGATAGCAAATCCGTCGCCACCCATTCAGGATCGTTGTCCGTATCCGCAATCACCAAGATCTCGGATGGACCAGCAATCATGTCAATCCCGACGTGTCCGAATACCCGCCGCTTGGCCGCCGCCACAAATGCATTGCCGGGGCCTGTGATCTTGTCCACCGGGCGCACCGTTTGGGTCCCGTAAGCCAAAGCCGCAATCGCCTGCGCACCGCCAATCCGGTAGATCGTCTTGATCCCTGACAATTGTGCAGCCAACAAAACCAAAGGGTTCACTGCGCCATCAGGCGTAGGCGTCACCATGACAAGGCGCTCAACCCCTGCTACCTGCGCCGGTATCGCATTCATCAAAACGGACGACGGATAGGTCGCAATCCCGCCCGGTACATAAAGCCCCGCCGCAGCCACCGGTCCCCAACGCCAGCCAAGCGTGGCACCCACGTCATCCGTCCATGACTGATCTTCCGGCATCTGACGCGCGTGATAGGCCCTGATACGCCTCGCCGCCAAAGCCAGCGCCTCGCGCTCAACCTGCGGCACTGTTGCTACCGCCGCCTCAATCTCGCTTTCTGAAAAGGTCATCGTCTCGGACGTCAGATCAAACCGGTCAAACTTCGCCGTCAATTCAATCAGGGCCGCGTCGCCTCGCGCGCGCACATCCGCAATGATCCCCGCTACAACGTCATCAACATCCGGAGAGTCCTCGCGTTTTGCCCCCAAAAGGCTTGCAAAACGGTCGTCAAAATCAGGGTCCGCGGTCGAAAAAAACTGAGGCATAAGACGCACCTTCCTTTGGCCGCTGACATAGCCCCCCGGCGCATGCGCCTCAAGCCGCATCGTAGCCGCACCGTGGCAATTGCCCCCACTAGGGTCTCAATCCAGCGCCAGCACCATCAACAAATCATCCACATAGCCACCCAGCTCGCAAAATCTGCGCGGCAAAGTCCCTAGGCAGCACACCCATTAATTTCTTTTCTTTAGCATAGACTTGTGATTCAATTTCCAGAAAATAACGGCGTGAGTGGGACATGGCACGATCAGACATGAGCGATCTGGAGTTGGAATTCATCAAAGCGGTTCTTCCAAACAAGACGCGCGGAGTGAAGCGGGTTGACGACCGGCGCGTCATCAACGGGATTTTCTATGTCCTTCGAACAGGCATCCCCTGGGCCGACCTGCCAGAGCAATAC
>NZ_CALJXO010000159.1:0-24772 GCF_937988555.1 uncultured Boseongicola sp.
AGTATCCGGGTTCGTTTGACAGGATCATTCCGGGCATAAAAGGGACTTCGGACATCCTAGAAATCCGCTGCGGACCCTCGTGCACACTCAAGAAAACTCCGACGCCGTGGCCGGTACCATGGTCATAATCAAGCCCGGCACGCCAAAGCGGAGCGCGGGCCAATGCATCAAGATCCCGCCCGGAAAGTCCACGTGGAAAGCGCGCGCATGAGATTGCGATCATCCCCTGAAGTACGCGGGTGAAACAGGCGCGATGCTCGTCTGTTGGCGCACCAACAACAATAGTGCGCGTGATATCCGTCGTTCCGTCGATATATTGTCCACCAGAATCAACAAGGTAGAGGTCGCCGGGTTGGATCGTACGGTTGGTTCCTTCGGTCACGCGGTAGTGCACAATGGCGCCGTTTGGCCCGGACCCGGATATCGTGTCGAACGATATATCGTGCAACGCGTTCGTTGCCCGCCGGAAACCCTCCAGCGATTTCGCGGCGTCTATTTCGGTCAACCCACCATCTGCAGCCCGGTCGTCAAACCATGACAGAAACTCGACCATCGCCGCGCCATCGCGCAAATGCGCCTCGCGGGTTGCGGCGATCTCGGCATCTGTCTTCTGGGCTTTGGGAAGGATGCACGGATCGCCACCGTCGACGACTTCGATCGTCTCAATATCCGCCAAGACTGCCCGCACTGTCTCGGGTGCCGACGCCGGATCAAGTTGTATCGTGCCGCTCAGCGTTTCAAGAAATGCGGTCAATCCAGTGTATGGATGAAGCGATACGTCGTTCCCAAGGTGCAAAATCACCGTTTCATCGGCCGTCGCGTTTGTGAAAAAAGAAACTTTGCCAGCGGCATCCAAAACCGCGAAACCCTGCGCCAATGGATTGCGCGGGATGTCACTGCCGCGAATGTTCAAGAGCCAGCAAATCGAGTCAGGAAGCGTCAAAACAACAGCATCACGCTTTGCCGCGCGAAGCTCAGCTGCAAGACGACCACGTTTGTCGGCACTGCTTTCACCGGCGATCTCTATGGCATGGACCAAAAGTGGCGCCTTCGGGCGCCCCGGACGATCATCCCAGATAGCATCAACAAGATTTGGCACGGCAGACAATGCAATCCCAGCAGCTTCCAAGCTTTTGGTCAATCCGCGGAGCTCTGTCACCGTGTGCAACCAAGGATCAAAGCCAACTTTAGCGTTTGATGGCAGTGTGTTAATCAGCCATGGACCAAGTTTTGTTTCGGGCCAATGCACTGGGGTGAAATCGCTCGCGATCTGTTCTTTGACCTGTAGCCTATAGCGACCATCAATAAAAATACCGGCGCTATCGGGCGCGATGGCAGCAAAACCTGCGGACCCGGTGAAACCTGTTAACCAAGAAAGCCGCTCATCGCAGGGGGCGACGTATTCGCCCTGATGCGCATCCGCGCGCGGCACAAGAAACGCATCCAAGCCCGCCGCGGACATTTTTTCGCGTAGCGCCTTCAAGCGGGGCGGGCCCTGATCGGGTGATGACGTTGCCTCGAACGACTGAAACATTACCGCCCTTTTTTCGCGGCCATCATCCGCGCCCGGGATCGCGGATTGTTGTCAAAAAGTGCAGCCAATTGTTCCGTCATCGCGCCCGCAAGCTGTTCGACATCGGTAATCGTCACCGCGCGACCGTAGTAACGCGTCACATCGTGACCAATGCCGATCGCCAAAAGCTCTACGGTATTGCGTTTTTCGATCATCGCAATGACATCGCGAAGGTGCTTTTCAAGGAAGTTGGCAGGGTTCACGGAAAGCGTGGAATCATCCACTGGCGCTCCATCTGAAATGACCATCAAGATTTTGCGCGCTTCCCGACGTCCCGCGATACGACGGAACGCCCATTCCAGCGCTTCGCCATCGATATTTTCCTTCAGCAAGCCTTCTTTCATCATAAGACCAAGGTTCGCCCGCGACCGTCGCCACGGCGCATCGGCGCTTTTGTAAATGATATGGCGCAAGTCGTTCAGGCGTCCGGGCAGTTGTGCGCGGCCCTCTTGAAGCCATGCTTCACGGGACTGTCCACCCTTCCAAGCGCGCGTCGTAAAGCCCAGAATTTCTACCTTCACGTTGCATCGCTCGAGGGTGCGCGCCATCACATCCGCGCAGATCGCAGCGATGGAAATCGGCCGCCCGCGCATTGAACCGGAATTGTCCAACAACAATGTGACGACTGTATCGCGGAATTCCGTGTCTTTTTCCTGCTTGTATGCAAGCGGGATCGTTGGGTTTGCAATGATGCGAGCCAAGCGTGCCGCATCAAGTATGCCTTCTTCCATATCAAACTGCCAACTGCGGCTCTGCTGCGCCATAAGGCGGCGTTGCAGCTTATTTGCAAGACGGCTGACGGCACCCTTAAGGGGGTCGAGTTGTTGGTCCAGATATGCACGCAGACGTTCAAGCTCTGCTGGTTCTGCTAGGTCCTCGGCTTTAATTTCTTCGTCGAACTCTGTTGAGTAGACGTTGTAATGTGGGTCGGCATTGCTGATTGGCGCCAGCGGTGGCGCTTCCATCTCGGACTCGCCATCCGGCATGTCCGCCTCTTCGCCCGTCTCCATATCCGACATGTCATCCATCGAGATCTGAGCTTGGCTCGGATCCTGCTCGGCATCTTGGCTTTGTTCAGGTGAAGCGTCAGACGCGTCCTCTTCACCTCCTTGATCCTCGCCTTGAGCATCCGGGTTTTCGTCGTCTTCGGCGCCTTCGTCGGACTGATCATCCTGATCGGGATTGTCCATGTCCGGGTCGTCACCTAATTGGTCGCCGTACCCTAAATCACTTATGACCTGACGCGCGAAGCGCGCGAATGCGGACTGATCTTTCAGCACGTCGTCAAGGTCGTCAAGCGTGCCGCCGGCCTGTTCTTCGATAAACCCACGCCATAATTCCATGACGTTGTTGGCGCCTTCCGGAAGTGGTCGGCCGGTCGCCAGATGTCGGACCAGATACCCGGCAGCCACAGCAAGCGGCGCCTCCGAGGATTCGCGGATTTGAGAGTAGCCTCGCCGCTGCGCATCGTGCGCGATGCGCGCGTCGATGTTGCCGGCGGTCCCTGGCATATCGTGTGCACCCACGGCTTCACAGCGCGCAACTTCCATTGCCTCGTAAATGTCGCGGGCCATTTCGCCGTCGGGGACGAATTTCGTGTGCGTCGCCTCGTTATGATATCGTCGGCGTAGCGCGTAGCCATCCGCCGTTCCGCGCGCCAGAAGCACCTCTTCCAAAGTCATGCGGCGGGTCACTTGCGGAAGCCGCACACCTTCTTGGTTCATACCTGGCGGATCGACCGTAAAGCTAACTCCCCAGTCGGGATCGTTGGCCATGACCTTGGTCGCCTCAGCAAGCGCCTTTTTGAACGGATCTGCGGGATTGTCGTTGTTTGTCATTCGGATACACCAATCAAAACCAACGCCCGTGTGTGGCGTCGGTTCTGGTTTTTACAGCGATAGCCCGACCGAATGCACATTACACTGCGACGCTAGCAGCACTCTCTGGCAGTTCCTCGTCAAAACAGCGCTGAAAAAATTCAGCCACGGTTTGACGCTCAAGCTCGTCGCACTTGTTGAGGAACGTCAGGCGAAAAGCATACCCAATCGAGCGTAGAATTTCCGCATTTTGCGCCCAAGCGATTACACTTCTGGGGCTCATCACGGTCGAAAGATCGCCGTTCATGAATGCCGTCCGGGTAAGGTCAGCGACGTGAACCATCTGACTGATAATCTTGCGCCCGCGCTCGGTGTTATAGTGTGGAGCCTTCGATAGCACGATTGCACACTCTGCATCGTGGCTGAGATAATTGAGCGTCGCAACAAGTGTCCAACGGTCCATCTGGGCTTGGTTGATTTGTTGCGTTCCGTGATAAAGTCCGGTCGTGTCACCAAGGCCAATCGTGTTGGCGGTAGCAAAAAGACGGAAATACGGATGCGGATCGAGGACTTCGTTTTGATCAAGCAAGGTCAGCTTGCCGTCAATTTCGAGAACGCGCTGGATCACAAACATAACGTCGGCGCGACCGGCGTCGTATTCGTCGAAAACGATTGCCGTCGGATTGCGTAAGGCCCAAGGCAGGATGCCTTCTTGAAATTCGGTATACTGCATGCCCTTGTCGACCTTGATCTGATCCTTGCCGATCAAGTCGATCCGACTGATGTGGCTATCAAGGTTAACCCGCACACATGGCCAGTTTAATCGCGCCGCCACCTGTTCGATGTGGGTTGATTTACCTGTGCCGTGGTACCCTTGGATTAGAACTCTGCGATTGTATTGAAAACCGGCAAGAATCGCGAGAGTGGTATCTGGATCAAATTTATAAGTTGGATCAATTTCTGGCACGCGCTCGTTTGATTCGTAAAACCCGCGTACTTTCATGTCACTTTCTATGCCGAATACATCGCGAATATCGATGTCTTCGGTTGGCTTAGCATCGGTGTCTAACCGCGTATAATCCATTACCAGTCCCTAATTTTTTTTAACAATAGCGCCACGCTGGTCGGAATTTACGTGCCTGATAATCAGCACCGTTGCAAGGGGTTGGCAGGTTCGCGGATGCGATTCCTTTTGTGGTGTGGTTTACGGATTGCGTGGCGATTGCCAACGCCCTCACTGCCGATGATCGGTCTTTTTTGGCGCTTATTATCAGTTTAATGCGGTGCGTCCCCTGAATTTCTGCAAAAGGGCAAAAGCAAGGGCGAAAGTTTTTTTGGCACATCTTCTTGTGTCAGGTCTTTTCCAAAAATGCTTTGGCGCACTTCCCGGTCCTATTATGGAGCCATTTTGGACCTGTGACTTTCAGGGGCACGGTCGAGATTGAAATGTCGGACAAGACTTTGCATGACGCTCATTTTGCCGCCAAGCGCATTGAATGGCTCACTTAAAGCCTAGTTGTTCATAACGACCTCACCAGGAGTTGGAGAAGTCGTACCGTGAATGCCTTGCCGGTCCTTGAACTGACAAGCGAAAGACCTGTTTAACTTAGGTTTGAAAATTCCGGCTTTCCTTGATCTGATCCCATGCCCAAACCACCTCGGACAATTGGTCTTCATGACTGCGATCCCCACCGTTCATATCGGGGTGCAATACTTTGATAAGTGCCTTGTATGATTTACGAATTTCCGCCTTCGCCCAATGGTCGCGCGCATCGAGAATATCCAAAGCGCGCCGCTCGGTGGGGGGTAATTTGCGGGTACCGCCAATCCCTTTGCCGTGATTGCGTGTCGCATTTTCCCCTAGGATTTGATGCGGATCGTCGACACCTAAACGCGCCCATGCGCGCTGTTCTTCGCCCGGTTTCGTAAACGGCTTCGTTTCGCGGCCCCAAACACGGTCTTTGTCGACCTGCTCTGCAAGTTCGTCCTCCGCCGCGCCGTTGAAGAAATTCCATTTCAAATTGTATTCGCGGACATGATCTTTGCAGAACCAGAAGAATTCATCCAGATCATCGGGCGACTTCGGAGCCCGGTACTGACCAACTTCTTCGCAACCCGCATGCTCGCAAACGCGCGTAGACGTTTCAAACGCCCCTGACATGCCGCGCCGTGTGCGCGACCTCTTTTTCTTGTCCGCAGAAACACTGAGATTAAAACCGAAGGGATCGTCTTTCATGGGTCTGGCACCTTTCCGACTCGGACGCATGAGTTTACTATCTTGGTCTGAAGATAGAAGGGGTAGGACGCAAAAAAATGTCAGTAACCGAAGAAATCCGAACGCGCCTTGAAGCCGCGTTTCAGCCATCGACGCTGGAAATCGTCGATGACAGCGAAAGTCACCGGGGGCATTCAGGCTTTCAGGAGGGTGGCGAAAGCCATTTTCAAGTGACAATCGAGGCACACGAATTCGGAGACATGTCCCGCATTGCGCGCCACCGTGCCGTCCACACAGCACTTGGCGCGGAACTTGTCAGGCGCATTCACGCGCTGGAGCTTAAGATTTCCGCTTAAGGTGTCGGCTCGACTCTGCCCGGTATGCGGCTGATCGGCGGGTCGCTGCGCGAGGCTGAAGGCGCCTGTGCTGCGACGGGTTGCGCCGCTAACGTCAAAGTAGGCAAGGGGGCTTCACTGGTTTGTGGATGAGCAGCAGCGTGCTTTATGCGGCGAAACACGATTATGGGTTGATCTGTGATTTGCGTGCCGGTCAGCCCTTTTCGGGACTCGCACGGCAAGGTTTCCACACGCACAAATTCCCAGCCCTCATTGGCGTGATCGTTCAGCGCCTCCGTCATGGCCAGCGCAAAGCGATCCCCAAGGGTTTTGAGGCCTTTGGCTTTTATGCCACGCGCCGGGGCGGGGACTGCCTTGTATTCAAACCTGACCACGGGACCGCTCCTTTGTCGTGCCTAAAATACGATCCTGCCCGAGATCGCCCCTTTAAAGCAAATGTAACGCTGCGGCCTCAAAGGCCAAGCTTAGCCGCCACCAGTTCGTTAACGGCTTGCGGATTGGCCTTTCCGCCAGTGGCTTTCATGACCTGACCCACAAACCAACCGGCCAACTTTGGGTTCACTTTGGCTTTTTCGACCTGTGATGGGTTCTGTGCAATGATCCGGTCCACTTCCATTTCTATCGCGCCGGTGTCCGTCACCTGCTTCATGCCGCGCGTGTTCACAATCGCTGCCGGGTCGCCGCCCTCGGTCCAGACGATCTCGAACAAGTCTTTGGCGATCTTGCCTGAAATGTCGCCCTTGGTGACCAACTCGACAATGCCGCCAAGCTGGCCGGCCGATACAGGGCTATCCGCGATTTCGAGACCCTCTTTCTTCAGCCGACCGAATAGTTCGTTGATCACCCAGTTCGCCGCAATTTTGCCATCAAGGCCCTTTGCTACATTTTCAAAAAAGGCCGCGTTCTCGACGTCCGCTGTCAGAACCGAGGCATCGTATTCTGTCATGCCATAGTCCGCGACAAAGCGCAGACGCTTGGCATCCGGCAATTCAGGAAGTGAGGCTTTGATATCGTCGACCCATGCCTGCTCGATCTCAAGCGGCATCAGATCGGGGCAGGGAAAGTAGCGATAATCATGCGCTTCTTCCTTCGAGCGCATGGACCGCGTCTCCCCTTTGTCGGGATCATAAAGCCGCGTTTCCTGAACAACTTCTTTGCCGTCTTCTAACAGGGCGATCTGACGCTTTGCTTCAACGTCGATCGCCTGTTGAATGAAGCGCATCGAGTTCATGTTCTTTATCTCGCAGCGCGTTCCCAGATACGAGAAGTCCTGTGTCGCCTGATATTTTTCGTAGTCGCCGGGACGACACACCGATACATTCACGTCAGCGCGCAAGTTGCCGTTTTGCATGTTGCCATCACAAGTGCCGAGATACCGCAGAATTTGACGCAGCTTCAACACATAAGCGGCCGCTTCTTCTGGTCCTCGAATGTCGGGGCGGCTGACGATCTCCATCAGGGCGACCCCGGTTCGGTTCAAGTCCACGAACGACATATTGGGGTCCATGTCATGGATCGATTTGCCTGCGTCCTGCTCAAGATGGATACGCTCCACCCGCACAATACGCGCAACACCCGATCCCATTTCCACAAGAATCTCGCCCTCACCGACAATCGGGTGATACAATTGGCTGATCTGATAGCCCTGCGGCAGGTCAGGGTAGAAATAGTTCTTCCGATCAAACGCAGAGGTCAGATTGATCGCGGCCTTAAGCCCAAGCCCAGTCCGCACGGCTTGCTCTATGCAGAACGCGTTGATGACGGGAAGCATGCCCGGCATCGCGGCGTCCACGAAGGCGACGTTGGAATTCGGCTCGGCACCAAACGTTGTCGAGGCGCCGGAGAACAGCTTTGATTTTGAGGCAACCTGCGCATGCACCTCAAGCCCGATGACCAATTCCCAATCCCCGGTGGCACCGGCAATCACTTTCGGCCTTGGAGTCTCGTAGGTCAGATCAAGCATATCGGGCACCGCCGTTTGGAACGAGCCGGTTTTAGGCGAGCAAGGGCAAAGCGGCAAGGGGGCATAGGCCGACACAGACGCGCAAACGCCATGAACGCGGCTGTTCGGCGAATTCGCGCACATGCCCGGCATCCAAAGGCTTGGCATAAGGTCTGTTTTCGTGTCCAATCCCGTATGTGGGGCGTCTGGAGAAATGATGAACATGGCGCGATTAGGTGTAGTTGGCCTCGGTGTGATCGCTGTGGTGGCGTTTGCTTGTGCGCGCGCGCCTAATCCGGTGTCTTCCGGCGTCGTTCAGGGACCCGTCAAAGTCCGTTGGGACACGGAAGAGCGCGGTGCGCATTGGACCCGAGCGGCGATGGCGGCGCTCGACAGCCATGGTTCACCTTTGATCGCGCTTGTTCCCGAAGATATCGCGCAATATTGCCCCGGATATCAGGACGCGAGCCCGCGCGTGCGCAAAGCGTTCTGGGTCAACCTGATCGCTTCCCTGTCGTATCACGAAAGCACATGGCGACCTGATGTCTCTGGCGGCGAGGGCGAGTGGCACGGGCTGTTACAGATTGCGCCTGCAACAGCGCGCGGATACGGCTGTGTTGCCGGGGACGCGGATGCTTTGAAAGACGGCGCGCTTAATGTGTCATGCGGGATCCGGATCATGGCGGAAACAGTGCCGCGAGACGACGTGATTTCGCGCGGAATGCGCGGCATTGCCGCCGATTGGGGCCCCTTTCATCAAGAGAGTAAACGAAACGACATAAAGGCCTATACCCGAGGTCTCTCGTATTGCCAGTGATCCATAAAATTCTTTTAGGACTTGGTCTTATCGCCCTGCCTTTAGTTGCATTCGCGCAAACAGCTCGTGAAGTCTCGACGGTGTCTGCCGCGCTGCAAACCCTCGCTGTCAGCCCAGCGCCTCGTGACGCTGACCTGCCGCGTGCGCGTTGGGAACATCGCCAGAATGGCGCTCTTTGGACCCGTGTTGCGCTGGCCGCCGTGGCCACCCACGGCGCACCTTTGCTCGATGTTGTGCCAACCGATATCGGCGAATGGTGCCCGGCCTATCCCGGTCACGGCAAAGACGAGCGCGCCGCGTTTTGGGCAGCGCTTTTGTCAACGCTCTCGCGCTACGAAAGCACATGGAACCCGCGCGCGGTTGGCGGCAACGGGCGTTGGTTCGGGCTTATGCAAATCTATCCGCCCACGGCCGAATTCCGCGATTGCCGCGTCCAGACCGGCGAAGAGTTGAAACGCGCAAGCGACAACCTCAATTGCGCCGTGCGCATCATGGCGATCACCGTGCCGCGTGACGGGGCGATATCGGTGAAAGATCCACGTTGGCGGGGGGTTGCCGCGGATTGGGGCCCTATTCGTAACGACTGGATGCGCAGCGACATGCAGCGCTACACGCGCGAACAGCGATATTGTCGATCTCTGGCAGACGTCCGCCCGCTTGCGCGTCCTGAAGGTCAGGCGGCACTGGCGGAATAGACCGGAAAATCAGGATTTTCTGTGATTTTCGGGTCACCTGTGCGCTCGAACGTGTCGGCCAATTGAGCGCGAATATTGTCAAGAGAAATATGCCAGAGGCGCGGATAGATCACGCCCAGATGACGCCGCACAAGGGAATCAAATGCGTCTCGATAGGTGTCGCGACGAGCACCGCTTGCAAGTTCGCGCTCTTTAATAAGCGTGGCTGCCGCCCAGTTCACGTCGGCTTGCGTGCCGGACAAGCGTGCAAGATCCAATAAAGCGGCCGAAAGGCGATCCGCATCAATATGCTCGCGCAGTTCGGGACAATAAGCCAAAGAGGGTAGGACGCATAACGCAAACCCGCCTAGTCCAAGTGTTTCACTCGTGCGCGCTTCGGCGCGGCGGGCTTCTTCATTGAACGATTTGAGATTGATCGGCCCATCACCGAAACTCTGGGGCATATGAACAGCGTAGATCGCGGGGTTAGATGGATCAAGGTCTATCCAGTCCTCGAAAGCAGGCTTCAGGCGCGCGCCACCATCAGGCATTCCAAGCGCGAGTTCGTAATAGGCGCTTGCCAGCAAAGGGGACATCTGCGCAACCGGATCAAAAGGTGCCAAAATGGCCTCAGCTTTGAGATAATGTTGCGCCATGTGACGCCATGCACGCTTGCGCTCGCTGTCTGGCCAGAACTCGGCGCGGCAGTTGTCAGCCACAAGCATATGCGCGCAAGCAGCCAATACCGCATGCACCGGATCGCCCGGCGCGTCGGTGTGGCGCGCAACATAGCCGGCAATCATCTCGTCTGCTTCTTCTAGATCATCGAGGCTTCCGCGCGCGGCCTCGTCAAGACAGGTTTGAAGTGGCAAAAGGCAGGTTTCGACCGCGATGTCGTGGTGGCGCGTTCCGCCGGGTGTTGCGTCCAGGCGACGCTCCCAAACCGAGATCTCGCGTGACAACTGCGTCCAATCGCAGCGTTCAAAAAGATCAGAAACGCGGTTTGCCACAGCAGAGTGAGCCACAAAGTCGGGGTCATTGCGCACCACGGGAATAAGCAATTCGCGCGGCAGATCGGATGCCGTCATTGGCTTAGACCTGTCCGCTATCGCGGCACGGCTGAAGCGGCGCAAGCTGCCCATAGTCAGCGCGCCCAAAAGTGTCAGCGAAAACGCAATCCCCACCGGGCCCGACAGGGTTGATGTCAGGCCGGCCAGGTAGGGGGTTGTTTCAAGCGGCATGTCTTTTTTCTTCTCCACGCAACCATTGGACCAAATCGCGGGAATTGGGCAACTTTAAGGCGAATGAATTAAAAGCGGTCATTTTTGTCGGGCCTTGCCGAATAAAATGCGTTTTCCGGCCTAGAAAAGGCGTTTCACCGTAACGTTGCGCGCTCCCAAAGCATCGTCCAACTGCCGCCCCGATGGCAGGCATGGCCCCGGAATGTGCAGTTTCGGCCCGGAATGGCGAAACAGGGCAACCCGCTGAGACAAATCAAGCGCGGTGCGTGCGCGCATATAGTCGATGTCGCTTAACTCCACTTCATCGCCACGCGCGCCCACCTGCCAGGATATTGCATCATCTGTGACCGTTAGCTTGGCTTCGGTGTTTGCCATAATCGTCCAGATTGCCGGCGCGATCAGCACCCCAAAGAGCGCGACAATCAACGGATGCGCCTCAAGCCAGACGATCATCACCAACAAAACAACGATTGCACCGCCAACCAGCGCATAGCTGGTGGCATTTCGCGATGTGCGTCTATGTGTAAATGTATCGGGCATCTGCATTTGGGTGGCTTAGCAAAGCGGGATTGGCAAGCGAAATGGCAAAACAGACGAAAGCCAATCTGCCGTCCAAGGTCTGTGCTACATGTGGTCGTCCTTTTGAGTGGCGTAAGAAATGGGCCAAGGTCTGGGATGAGGTCAAATATTGCTCCGAGCGGTGTCGTCGCGCGCAGAATACCTGAGTATACCGTCTCTTGCCTCCGGTTGGACAGTATTCTAAGCGTCCCCTTACAAAATTTTAGGGAGCTTCAGTCATGTCGGAACGCGTTGATCGAGCAGGGCTTGCCGTAAGCACACAGCTTGCAGAGTTTGTCGAAACCGAAGCCCTTCCGGGCAGCGACGTGACGGCGGATGCGTTCTGGGCCGGCCTCAGCACACTGGTGCATGAGTTTGGGCCAAGAAACCGCGCGCTCCTCGAAAAACGTGAAGCGATCCAGACGCAGATCGATGACTGGCATATCCGCCATCGCAACCAGCCCCATGACCATGCTGCTTACACGACGTTTCTAAGCGAGATCGGCTATCTCGTGCCTGTTGGCGAAGCCTTCGAGATCACCACAACCAACACAGATCCCGAGATTGCCAGAGTGCCGGGGCCACAGCTTGTCGTGCCGATCACCAATGCACGCTACGCGCTCAATGCCGCAAATGCGCGCTGGTGCAGTCTGTATGACGCATTTTATGGCACTGATGCAACCGACGGAACGCGGCCATCAGGGGCCTATAACAAGGGCCGCGGCGCACGCGTTGTCGCAAAAGCGCGGGTGTTTCTCGACGAAGCCTTTGCCCTTGAGGGCCTAAGCCACGCCGATGCCCGCCGCTATTATGTTCATGACGGGGCGCTCCTCGTTGATGACCAACCCCTTGCCGATCCCTCGAAGTTTGTCGGCTTTCAGGGCCACCCCAAAGCGCCCACGGCAATCGTGCTGTGCAACAACGGCCTCCATGCGGAATTGGTCTTTGATCGCACACACCCGATTGGCAGCCGCGATCAGGCGGGCCTTGCGGATGTCCGTCTTGAAGCCGCCGTCAGCGCCATCCTTGATTGCGAAGACTCCGTTGCATGCGTCGATGCCGAAGACAAAGTGCAGGCCTATCGCAATTGGCTTGGCCTGATGAAGGGCGACCTCACGGACGTTTTTGAAAAGGGCGGGAAAACAATTACCCGTGCCCTTAACCCCGACAAGACCTTTACCGGCCCAGATGGCGGCGATGTCACGGTGAAGGGGCGCGCGCTTATGCTGGTGCGCAATGTCGGTCACCTAATGACCAATCCGGCTATCCTTGACCGCGGTGGACACGAGATATTCGAAGGTCTGATGGACGCCATGATCACCGCCTTGATCGCCAAGCACGATCTGGCACGGGACGGCGGGAATTCCGTCACGGGTTCGGTCTATGTGGTGAAGCCAAAGATGCACGGCCCGGAAGAGGTCGCCTTTGCTGACGACACATTCACCCATGTCGAAAAAGCGCTGGGCTTGCCGCAAGATACGGTCAAACTTGGCATTATGGATGAGGAACGCCGCACGTCGGTGAACCTGATGGAATGTATTCGCGCCGCGAAGTCGCGCGTGGCCTTCATCAATACCGGCTTTCTGGATCGGACCGGCGACGAGCTGCACACCTCGATGGAAGCGGGCCCCTTCAGCCGCAAAGACTGGATCAAGCGTAAAGCTTGGATTTCGGCCTATGAAATCAGCAACGTCGATATTGGTCTCGCCTGTGGACTGTCCGGCAAGGCTCAGATTGGCAAAGGCATGTGGGCCATGCCAGATCTGATGGCTGCGATGCTTCAATCCAAAATCGAACATCCGCAAGCCGGCGCAAATTGCGCCTGGGTTCCGTCTCCGACGGCGGCGGTACTGCACGCGCTGCACTATCACAAAGTCGACGTCTTTGCCGTTCAGGCAAAGCTGAAAGCAGTGGGCGCGCGCGCGCACGTCGACCAGATTCTCGATATCCCGCTGGCGTCATTTCAGATGTGGAACAAACGCCAGATCACCCGTGAAGTCGAAAACAACGCGCAAGGCATTCTTGGCTACGTGGTGCGCTGGATTGATCAGGGTGTTGGCTGCTCGAAAGTGCCGGACATCAACAATGTCAGCCTGATGGAAGATCGCGCGACTTGCCGTATCTCGGCGCAACATATCGCGAACTGGCTGCACCACGATGTTATCAGCCGCGATGAAGTGCGGGAAATCATGGAGCGCATGGCAGAGGTCGTTGACGGCCAGAACGCTTCAGATCCCTTGTACCGCCCGATGGCACCCGGATTCGGCGGGATTGCCTTCAAGGCTGCCTGCGAACTGGTTTTTGAGGGGCGTACGCAGCCGTCCGGCTATACCGAGCCGGTTCTGCATCGTCGCCGGTTGGAACTGAAAGCCTCGCAATAGGCAACGACGGGAAAACTGGGCTGAGCGTGCAAAAATGCACGTGACGCACAGGTCCTTGTGCGCGTGGTGCAGTTATCAAGGATAAGTCTTTCGCTTAGAAAGTCCTCAATCGAAGGGGATATCACGCGTGCGACCAGTTGTTGGCATTATCGGGAATTTCTTCCTAGTTAATGATGAATATCCGGCCCATTCAGGCGGTCGGATGAACAGCGAGGCTGTCTGCGATGTTTCCGGCGCACTTCCGTTAATCGTGCCGACGGACCCTGCATTGGTGAATGTATTTGACCTGATGGCGGCCTGCGACGGTTTTGTGTTCACTGGCGCGCGCGCAAACATCCATCCAGAGCACTACAATGAAGAACCGACCGAGGCGCATGGCGCCTTTGACGAGGCGCGCGACAGTGTGACGATGCCTTTGATCCGCGAATGTGTGGCGCGTGGGCAGCCGATCCTTTCGATTTGCCGGGGCTTTCAGGAATTGAACGTCGCCATGGGCGGCTCGCTCCATCCTGAAATCCGGGACCTGCCGGGCCGGGTGAACCACCGGATGCCACCCGACGGGACAATCGAAGAAAAATTTGAAATCTGCCAGAACGTCACGTTCACAAAGGACGGCATGTTCCACCGTCTTATGGGGGCGGAAGTTGTGCGCACCAACTCGCTGCACGGTCAGGGGATCAAGGATAAAGGCGACCGGATCGTGATCGACGGTTGGGCCGACGATGGCACACCCGAGGCGATTTACGTGGACGGTGCGCCGGGCTTCACGCTTGGGGTCCAATGGCACCCGGAATACAAGGCGGCCGAAGATCCGGTGTCGCGCCCGCTGTTTGAAGCCTTCGGACAAGCGCTTGTTGCGTGGAAATCCAGCGATCGCACGTCGCGTCTGAAAAGCGCGTGATTTTCTCGGCGGACCATCGTAAACTTGCGTCATGAAGCGCTCGGCAATAAATGACATCATGGCCTCGGCGGATGATCTTATCCGTCACCACGGCTTTACCCTTCCACCTTTTGCCTACTGGTCTGCGGACGAATTTCGCGCCCGTAGCGATGCACGCCGGATCGTCGATGCCCGGATGGGCTGGGACATCACAGATTACGGTCAGGGAAATTTCAATGCGCTGGGCCTGTTTCTATTCACGCTTCGGAACGGGTCACTGGCTGACTTGCAGCGCGGCGGCGGCATGGTCTACGCAGAAAAGCTGCTGATTTCGCGCCAAGACCAGATCAGCCCGATGCACACCCATGTGATCAAATCCGAAGATATCATCAATCGTGGCGGCGCGACGATGGTGATCGAGCTTTTTGGATCCGACGACCAAGGCAACTTCGCAGAAGATCGAGGTGGCATGGTGCTTTGCGACGGGATCGAGCGACCTTTCGGTCCCGGTGAGAAACTGATGTTTGCTCCAGGCGAAAGCGTGACGTTGATGCCCGGCGACTGGCATTCGTTCTGGGGCGAAGGGGGCGATGTGCTGATTGGCGAGGTCTCTACCGTCAACGACGATGTGACTGACAACCTCTTCCGCGATCCCATTGGACGGTTTGCGGCAATCGAGGAAGACGTGGCTCCCACGCATCTTCTTGTCAGCGATTACGAGACCTGGCTGTCAACCTGAGGCAGTTCCATTTCAAACCGCTCAAGCTCGACTTCCAAACGCGTCACGGCCTCTATTGCCAAAACGTGCCAGCCGCGTTTTTCAAGAAACGGGCGCAGGTAATGACTTGCATGCGTGGCCAGGCGATCAAGACCAGTCTCGCGGGCCTGTTCCAACAGCCTTTCATACAATTGTGATGCTGTGCCATTCCCGCGTGCGCGGGGGGCGACGAAAAACATATCAAGATATCCGACCTCGTGCAGGCTGATAAATCCGGTCAATCCGTGCTCGTCTGAGGTTACCCAGGCCTTGGATGCCGACAGCCGTGGCAACCACCATTCCGGCAACACCGGAGATGGCACCCATGCGTGCCGCTGATCGGGGGAATAGTGATTGCCCGCGCCACTATGGACGGCCTGATAGTAAACCGCATAGCTCGCCTCAGCGTCCGTTGGTTCCCATTCACGCATTAAGTCACCGCAGCACGCGTCCTGAAGACCGGCGTGTCCCATTCGTTGGTGTTCAATATCTCTTCCAGATGTCCGACAGCGCCAAGAATTTCTGCCTCGCTAATATAAAGTGGCGTCACGCCAAAGCGCATGATGTCTGGCGCGCGGAAATCACCTATTACACCGCGAGCGATCAACGCCTGCATCACGGCATAGCCCTCGGGGTGGCGGAAGCCGACCTGCGATCCACGCTTTGTACCATCGCGCGGCGAAGCCAGCGTCACGGCCGGGCAGCGTGCCTCGACCTCGGCGATAAACAGATCAATCAGCTCAATTGATCGTGCCCGCAGATCGTCCATATCGACGTTGTCCCAGACGTCCAGTGCTGCATCAAGAGCCGCCATCTGCAGCATCGCAGGCGTGCCGACCCGCATCCGGTCAATGCCCGCACCGGCGCGGTAATCCAGATCAAAGGCAAACGGAGCTTCATGCCCCAACCATCCCGACAATGCCGGGCGGACATCTTCGGTGATCCCGGGTGCTACATAGATGAAGGCAGGGCCGCCGGGGCCGGAGTTCAGGTATTTGTACGTGCACCCCACGGCGAAATCCGCGCCGCCCCCAAGTACATCGACCGGAAATGCACCTGCGGAATGCGCCAAGTCCCATATCGCCAAAGCACCCATCTTGTGGGCCTTTGTGGTCAATGCAGGCATGTCGTGGCGTCGCCCCGTGCGGTAATCTACTTCGGTCAACATCAGACAGGCGACTGTCTCGTCAATATGGTCGGCCACTTCTTTCGGCGCGACGATCTTCAATTCAAGTCCGCGATCAAGTGACTTAACAAGCCCGTCAGCCATATACAGATCACTGGGGAAGTTCCCGGAATCGCTTAAGATAACGCGTCGCTCGGGCCGCATCTCAAGGGCAGACGCCAGCGCCTGATACACCTTGATCGTCAACGTATCGCCCAACACAACACTGCCATCAGGCGCGCCGATCAGGCGGCCCACGCGGTCACCAACGCGGCGTGGCATGGCCATCCACCCCGCACGGTTCCAGCCGGTAATCAGCATCTCTCCCCATTCGTCGCGCGCCATCGCCTCAAGTCGGGCAGGCACGGATTTCGGGAGGGGCCCAAGCGAATTCCCATCAAGGTAAATCATGCCCTTGGGAAGGTGGAAGAAACGGCGGGTCGCTTCAAAATCTGTCATGCGCAAAGCCCATAGCCGCAACAACCTTCCGACGCTAGGGTGGTGTCCATGAAATGGATTGATCTCCCGCCAGTTTGGACCGTCGCGGCATTACTGCTTACATGGAATGTGCCGCTTGCCGCGCCTTGGGGGACGGCATCTGTGCCCGGTTTCATCGCTTTAGGTTCAGCAGCCGCCTTGATCGCTGCGTCGCTTGTTGAGTTCGCACGGGCGCGCACTGCGGTTTTTCCGCGACAATCCCCTTCAGCTCTCATTACCACCGGCATATTCCGCCTTTCGCGCAATCCGATCTACCTTGCAGATCTCCTGATCCTCGCAGGCTTTTCCTTGATCTGGGGCAAATTGCTCGGATTTTTTCTTGTTCCGGTTCTTGCATGGGTCCTGATCCGACGTTTCATCACCGGTGAGGAAGCCCGCCTGACAACCGCATTTGGCGCGCAATATGAGGCATACATGTTCCAAACCCGGCGCTGGCTGTAAGGGCCGCAGGCGTTGCCGACGTTAGGGCATTGAGAAAATTTGGCGGTGCGATTAGACATCGCGATGAAACGATACAAGTCTGCTAACAACAATACAATTCAGGGGATAGTCCATGAAGATCGGAGCGCCAAAAGAAAGCGCAAGCGGTGAAGCACGGGTGGCGATGACGCCAGCCAGCGCCAAGGACCTGCAAAAACTCGGCTATGAGTGTATGATCCAGAAAGGCGCCGGCGAGGCCGCGGGCTTCTCTGATGCCGCCTACAAAGAGGCGGGCGTCGCTGTCGTCTCTGGTGCTTCCCTTTGGAAAGATGCCGAGATCGTCGCCAAGGTTCGCCCCCCCACAGATGCCGAAGCCAAAAAGCTGTCGGACAGGCAGACGCTGATTTCGTTCTTCTACCCGGCCGCCAACGATCAGCTTTTGCATACTGCCAAAGAGCAGGGCGCTAGCGTTATCGCAATGGACATGGTCCCGCGCATCAGTCGCGCACAAAAAATGGACGCGCTGTCGTCCATGGCCAATATCGCCGGCTACCGCGCTGTGATTGAAGCGGGAAACAACTTTGGTCGGTTCTTCACCGGTCAGGTGACAGCCGCTGGCAAAGTGCCGCCTGCCAAGGTTCTTGTTGTTGGCGCAGGCGTCGCAGGTCTTGCCGCTATCGGTACATCAACCTCGCTTGGCGCGATCACGCTGGCGTTCGACGTGCGCCCCGAAGTCGCTGAACAAATCGAGTCGATGGGCGCGGAGTTTGTCTACCTCGACTTTGAAGAATCCGCTCAGGACGGTGCAGCTACTGGTGGCTATGCCGCCGTATCATCGCCGGAATTCGCAGCCGCTCAGTTGAAGAAATTCCGCGAACTGGCGCCTGAAGTCGACATCGTCATCACCACGGCGCTGATCCCGAACCGCGATGCACCAATCCTTTGGACCAAAGAAATGGTCGAGATGATGAAGCCCGGCTCGGTCATCGTGGACCTTGCCGCGGAACGCGGTGGTAACTGCGAATTGACCGTCAAAGACGACAAGATAGTGACCAAGAACAACGTCACTATCGTTGGCTATACAGACTTCCCAAGCCGAATGGCAGCACAGTCCTCGCTGCTTTATTCCAACAACATCCGTCACATGATGACCGATCTTACGCCGGAAAGAGACGGCCAGGTCGTGCACAACATGGAAGACGATGTGATCCGTGGAGCGACCGTGACCAAAGGTGGCGAGATCACTTGGCCGCCCCCGCCGCCGAAAACGAAAGCCATCGCGGCTCAGCCGAAAAAAGACAAACCGAAAGACCTGACGCCCAAAGAGAAAAAGGCGAAGGAATCTGCGGCCTTCAAAGAAGCGACCAAGCAACAGGTCACTCTCCTGGCCGCCGGTGGCGCGCTTATGCTTCTGATCGGTGCCTTTGCGCCTGCCAGCTTCATGCAGCACTTTGTGGTGTTCGCGCTTGCCTGCTTCGTGGGCTTTCAGGTGATCTGGGGCGTCGCGCATTCGCTACACACGCCGCTTATGGCGATCACAAACGCCATTTCCGGCATCGTGGTGGTGGGCGCACTGCTTCAGGTCGGCTCGGGCAATATCATCGTGGTGCTTCTTGCGGGCATCTCAATCCTGATCGCGTCGATTAACATCTTTGGTGGATTTTTGGTGACACGCCGGATGCTCGCCATGTTCCAGAAATCTTAAGGGGGGGCGAGAAAATGTTGTCCAACGGACTTGTCTCTGCCGCCTATATAGCGGCCTCTGTTCTCTTCATTCTCGCACTTGGCGGGCTGCGGAACCAGGAAAGCGCGAAACGTGCGATCTGGTACGCCATCGTCGGCATGGGGGTGGCGATGGTTGCCACCATTCTGTCGCCCGGCGTCGGTAATCTTTGGTTGATCATTCTGACTGTCGGCGTCGGTGCCGTCGCTGGTGTCTATGTCGCCCAGCGCGTCAAGATGACCGAGATGCCACAACTTGTGGCCGCGCTTCACTCCTTCGTGGGTCTGGCGGCGGTCTTTATCGGCCTTAACGCGGACATCATGCTGACAGCTGTGAGCGAGATCAAAGCTGCAGGCATCGCGCTTTCGGACGCCGATCTTACCGCGTTTGGCGAGAAACTGTGGAAGAAAGACGGCGTCGAAGTCGCGATCCTGAAGGTCGAGGTCTTCCTCGGGATATTCATCGGCGCGATCACTTTCACGGGCTCAATCGTGGCGTTTGGAAAACTTGCCGGAAAAGTTGATGGCAAGCCGAAGAAACTGATGCTGCCAAATGAAACTGCGCCGATCCGGTTCATTTCGGGTCACTATCTGAATGCGCTTTCGCTGATCATCTGTCTTCTCCTTGGCTTTGCCTACTTCACCGGTGCCGGTATCTGGACCATGGTGCTTGTTACCATGGTTGCAGGCTTCATCGGCTGGCATCTGATCATGGGTATCGGCGGCGCTGATATGCCGGTCGTTGTGTCGATGCTGAACAGCTACTCGGGCTGGGCAGCGGCGGCTATAGGCTTTACGCTAGGCAATGACCTTCTGATCGTGACGGGAGCGCTTGTCGGCTCGTCCGGCGCCATTCTGTCCTACATTATGTGTAAGGCGATGAACCGTAACTTTGTCAGCGTTATCCTTGGTGGCTTTGGCGGAGAAGCAGGCCCTCAGATGGCAGTCGAAGGTGAACAAATCGCGATCGACGCCGATGGTGTGGCATCGGCATTGAACGACGCCGACAGCATCATCATCATTCCGGGCTACGGCATGGCGGTGGCGCAGGCGCAGCAATCGGTCAGCGAACTAACCCGCAAGCTGCGCGCGCAGGGCAAGACGGTTCGGTTCGCAATCCACCCGGTCGCGGGTCGTTTGCCGGGACACATGAACGTGCTTCTGGCAGAAGCCCGCGTGCCCTACGACATCGTTTTGGAAATGGACGAGATCAACGAAGACTTCCCCAAAACGGACGTCGCCATTGTCATCGGCTCGAACGACATTGTGAACCCGGCGGCACAGGACGATCCAAACAGCCCCATCGCCGGAATGCCGGTTCTGGAGTGCTGGAAAGCCAAGCAGGTTTTTGTGTCCAAACGGGGGCAGGGCACCGGGTACTCAGGCATCGAGAACCCGCTTTTCTTCAAAGATAACACGCGCATGTTCTACGGCGACGCCAAGGCTTCGCTCGACACACTGCTACCAAAGATCGACTAAGGGTGCAGACCAAATCAGAAACGAAAGGCCCGCCAATTTGCGGGCCTTTTTTGTGACGCGGATGAGTATACCCATGCGGTTCGATTGACGAATGTCTTCCCAGCGCCATCTCGTAATACAGCAACGCAAGGACCGCCCGCATGACTTTCATAGCCGCCATCGTCAGTCTTGCCGTTTTCACTGCCGTTCCCGCTTTTGCAGATATCGAGGTGCGCTTTGTCGAAGGCGCACCGAAAGACCGTTTCGTCTTTACAGCAACCGAAAACTTCTGCGCAGGCGGTCCCGTCGCAATAACAGTGAACCTTGAGGGCTCGGCCGGCGCGCTGATCTTCGATGTGACCGACAGCGGCGCGGGCGTCGAAATCTTTCAGCCGTTCGAGGTCGTGGCAGGAGCGGACGTTCTTCTGGGCACCTCAGCGGTCAGCGATGGCGATGTCGCGCTAACGCTTGAGCTTTCCGCGTTGACTCCACAGTCCCCTGTCGCCTTCACTATCGATGTGGACGACACGCAGGGGGGTCGTGAAATCACAGTCGCGGGCAGCGAAATACTTGGAGGCACGGTCTCGGTCGCTATTGAAGGCGTTGTCAAAGAAGCAACATTCAATGAGCGCGCCGTGGCCCTGATCGAATGGTCCGCCTGCCAATCCTGAGAATGGCCTATATCGCGCGCCACGCCCCCGGTGCAAGATCGTCTAGCGTCCAGTCTCCGACCCGCCAGCGCACCAATCTCAGCGTCGGAAACCCGATTTGCGCCGTCATCCGCCGCACCTGCCGGTTGCGCCCTTCCGAGATCGTGATCTCGATCCAGCGATCCGGCACTGATTTGCGAAACCGCACGGGGGGATCGCGCTCCCAAAGGGCAGGGGTCTCAAGCAACCGCGCTTTTGCGGGCAATGTCGGGCCGTCATTCAGATTGACCCCTTGCCGCAAGGGGTCAAGGTCCGCCTCGGAGGGATCACCTTCAACCTGAACCATATAGACCTTCTCGGTCTTGGCCTTTGGGTTCGAAATGCGGGCCTGCAGACGACCATCTTCGGTCAGCACCAAAAGCCCCTCGCTATCGCGATCCAACCGGCCCGCCGCATAAACACCGGACGGCAGTCCAAACCCCGAAAGGGTCGGACGCGTGGTCAGAGACTTCGCATCGGTAAATTGCGAAAGTACACCGAAGGGTTTGTTGAAAAGGATGGTTTGCGCCATGGCCTGTTCTACAGGCGCCTAAACGTGACAATCAGGCCAACATCTTCGTCATGCCCTTCTGGCGCGCGCGTAGAGTCTGCGTAAACACGTTCTTCGGAAATTTCTGGCGCAGAGACATATCCGTTTGCCTGCAAAGCCTCGAACGTTTGGTCAAAACCCAAATCGACCCAAACCTCCGGTCTTACGGTAATGATCGCTACTGCGCCGGGCGCCAGAACGCGCACAAGCTCTGGCAACGCTTCGGGCCCGACGTGCCCGTGCGTGAATGTGCCGGAACTCACGAGGCCCGAATAAGTTTCATCACCCAGATCAAGCGGCTCTTTAAGATCGGCCTCGATCAGGTTGCGGTACAGCTTCTTGCGGTGAGCGACTGCCAGCATCTCAGGCGACAAATCCAGCCCGTCGACCACAGCGCCCTCGGGGAAATGTTCACCCAATGCGCCCGTGCCACAGCCCACATCCAGACATGGCGATCTACCGCCGGCATCCACGTAAGATTGCGTCACCAATTTCGGAAATCGATAGGTTGTTGCTTGCACAAAATCAGCGTCATAGGTCTCTGCCCATTTTTCGTAAAGCTTTAGATTGTCTTCGGGTGTTTGGACCGCATAGGCGGCGTCAAGGTTGGGTTCATCTGCCATAGGGCAGCATACCCGGCCTCAACCCCGCTTCACAACCACCTCATAGCCGGGTTCCTCTGGCTCATCATCCACCATCTCGGACGGGAAGCCGGTCGCCGTGATATCAAGCCCCGTGGCGTCCTCCAGCCTGCGAATAATATCGTCCGACTGCGCGCGCGCCCCAAATCGCCTTTGTCCATCCTTGAATATATCAATCATCAAGGGCGAGATCTCGAGCGGAACACTGGCGTCGTCCGCAATCTTCTGGAACAGGCCAATGTCCTTTAACACAAGGTCCATGGTGAAATCTATCGTCCGCGAGCCGTTCAAAATAACCTGACTTTCGGTCTCATGGACAAAGGAATTGCCCGACGAGATTCGGATGGCTTCGAACGTGGTGGCCAGATCAACTCCTGCCGCCTTCATCGTCACCATCGCCTCGCAAACCGTCAACAGGTTCGCCGTGGCCAGATAGTTGGTCATGACCTTCAGGATTGAGGCCGAGCCGATGGGCCCGGTGTGCAATACCCGCCGTCCCAAAGTCGTTAGGATCGGCAACATCCGCTCGAATGTCTCGCGGTCGCAGCCCGCAAAGATTGATATATTTCCGGTCGCAGCGCGATGACAGCCGCCGGACACCGGACACTCAATCGCGGAGGCTCCCTTAGCCTGCACCATGACTGCCAACCGCGCCATCTCGTCTGCATCGGTCGTTGACATCTCGGCCCAGATTTTGCCCGGCCCCATCGCGGCAAGCACACCGCTCTCGCCTTCCATCACCTCCGAACAGGCCGCAGGCGAAGGCAAACAAGTCACCACCAAATCGACTTGTTCCGCCAATTCCTGCGCACTTTCGGCCCATCGAGCGCCGCCCTTCAGAAATGGCTCGGCCAACGAGCGATCCAAATCCCGGACCGTCAGATCAAAGCCATTTCGCAGCAAACTGCCAGCAAGCTTTCCGCCGACATTTCCCAAACCAATAAACCCAACATTCATGCGCTGTCCCCTCAAGATGATGTTCCCGGAAGATGGCGGCAGGCCATTAGAGAGGGCGCGCTTGTTTGCGTCATAGCGGAGCCTGATGCGACCATTTTACAATGCACTTTGATCAGTGGTTTCAGAATGTGACGAAACTGGCGCCTGATTTATTTGGCATTCATAAATTTCCACTTCCCGGATAAATTATACCGAAGGCTAAGCTCCTTAATAAGAGTTTCCCCATTTGACCCGCATGCACGCTATCCGACTTCCCGGCTCAAGCCGATGACTTTACACGGCGCGGTCACGGGGGCCTTGCCGAAAGGGGATCCGGCTCTCGTGAATAAGGTCGCGTGGAGGTTCTATGGTCGTCTCTTGAGATAAGCGATACTTACGCCAGAGCCGCGCTTGGACGGACCGAAAGTAACCCGCCCAACGATCTGAAAGCCGAGCGTGGCTATGTACTTTTGACCTTGGCGTGGTAGGCAAAATGGCGCGGAGATTTCAATATCTCGATGGAACATAGTCTTGAGGCCGAGACGCTCTTGACCGAAAGCAGCCATCCTGAAGCGCATGCGTTTGTCTATTTCACCCTCGGGGTGCGCCACTACAGCCGGAATCGGCTCGACCTTGTGACATGCGCCACCGAACACGGCATTGGCCTTGCCGGACCGGACAGCGACCCGGAAGCCCATGTTGATCTGTTGACCACCAAAGCGATTATTCAGCGTTACAAAGGCGATCGTTCTCGCGCGGGGCTGACGATTGGCCGGGTGCGCGTTCTGAGCAAAGACGCTGAACTTTCACGTGTCGAGCACAATACCGCCCGATGGATGCTGGCCGGTGATGAGGTCAAAAAAAGCGGAAAATCACCCCGAATTTTCGCTTGAGCCGTGCGAAGAACACGCAAACCGCCTGGTTCTGCCCTATACCAGGGAGGCCCTTGGAACCTGCTATGTAAGCCTTGAAGATTTCGACAATGTTGAAGCGACCTTTGTCACCGGTCTTGGTATCGCAATCGAAGTTTGTGACTTCCGCGCGTAAGGCCAGATCATCCACCGATACGCAGCCGTTGTACACGCGCGCCGCAATCTAGAACGGCGCGCGATTTGGACCTCTCCTGTGCACGGATCGCGACGCGGATGAGCAACCACTTGTGGCAACAAGACTTCACGCTGGCACTTGCAGGCGTTTATGAAGACCACGGCGATCTGAAGAAGGCAATCTCAGCTCATACGCCGGCCAGTAGTTTTGAAAAAGAATGGAGGACCTGAACCAAGGCCCATGCGCGCGCCAGATGCTGCAATCCGCCCGAAAATTTTCTTTTTCAGTCGATCCGCCTTTCAATGCCCGCTACCTTCACGTCAGCGCGTTTTTTGCATATTCAGTCGCGGTGAAGACCGTTTTGTCCAACCCAAAGCCAGCAACCATCAAAGGCCCTCTAAAAATGATCGCTCCCCGTCCCGCATTGCCAGATTG
>NZ_CALJXO010000160.1:0-3570 GCF_937988555.1 uncultured Boseongicola sp.
ACCGAACCACATACTTCGCTGATCGCCTTTTCTTCGACATCTCATTCACCTCATCAAACGATTGCGAGAGTGATTCAGAAAAACAGTAATCTGTCAAATTAGCCGACGCGAAGGACTAGTTATCGAGGCCTGCAATCAGAACTTGAGGTCACCTTGAGTTTTTCCTTTATTTACTGTAGGTTTAAATTGTTGGAGCCAAAAAACCCACATGAGAGCTGGGTCAGAAGTGCGCGCTTGAACAAAACATCCAAGCGGCTCGCAGGTTCCAAGTTGACCTAACCAAACTAGGCGGTCGAAAAAACACGTCAATCAACAACAGTTGTCCGATTGGTATCCAATCGCGGTGAAAAAGGAGACTTATGACTATCTACACAAACGCGAGAATATCGAACCCCTCACGCTATTTCGAAACACCAGATCATGTGTAGAGTGACAACAAACTCAGCCGCGATGACAAGGTGAAAGTCCTAAGATCAATGGCTGTTGACGCAGATCAGAAGGTGGAGGCGGCGTCCGAGGGAATGGCTGGTACCAATCCGGCATTCAATGCCGAGGACCTTCAGTCTGCCCTAATCCAACTCGCAAAAACCAAAGAATCTGATACCGGTGTTGAGTCAAGTCAGCACAACGCCCGCTTCCAGCGGATCATGGTCGTAACGACTGTCGACCAAGATTTGAACCGCGAAATCGCTGACGTTGCCCTGGACATGGCAGAGGTCGTGGACGGCAAAGTGTGCTTGCTTAATGTAATCCCAACGGCGTTCGAGGGGGCCGGACTAGCGGCTGCAGGACCAATGGTTACGGCCGTTCCTTTAGTGACTACTGATAACTCTCAAATCATTGAAGATCGCAACCAGCAACTTGCAGAGCTGAGGGTTGAAAGTGACACAAGCGTTGAGGTCGAGATTGAGGAGTGCAGCGGCCAAATCGAACAGGTAATCGTCGACTATGCCGATGACTGCGATGCGGATGTTATCGTGGTTGGTTCTCCAAACCGTTCCTGGCTCGAAGCATTGTTCGATTCTTCTATTTCCCGCAGGGTCACGATGTTCGCACCATGTCCTGTTTTGGTCGTCCCGGAGCCAGCATAGCCCATTGGTTTTCTGCAATGAGCCCAAGGGGTCTAGGTGTGCGAAACCGGACAGGTTGGCGACGAAGACTACGGGCTTCAAGCCGGATCAAGCGGATGGAGAAACTGTGGCCAGTTGCTGATCCTGATAGCTCAAGAACTGTAGGACTCGCCAATCGACACGACTAATTCATACGCGCGCTACACGGGCTCATCCGAAGCCAGCCTGTCTGCAGCGCAACCCAAGCAAAGAATACGTTAAGGAGATTATTGATGGCCAAACTCGCAAAAACGATCGTGCTTACACCTATCGGCGCCAAAAAAGAAACGCCGCTGGACAAGACCACGCGTATCATGAGGAGAATAGCCGAAGACGAGGCGGAAATACGCGCCGTCAAGACAACGCGCCTTCGCAATGCCCGTCTGGAGAGCGAGGCGGGTACGCCTGTTGAGGCGATCACGGCAACATCCGGCAGAGCACGCTAGCGGCGCTCGTCAAGGCTATCGGGTAACCCAAGCGTCCAGGACGGTCGTTTTCGTCCATCCGCCGTCCGGCGCTGAAAGCGATGAACACCAGCCTTTCGTTCGGCGTCTGAAAGTCACACGTCCAACTCAGAACGCGGCGAAGTTTCAAATCAAACGCCTAATTGGCGAAACAGCTTTATTCTGACTGGCTTAAACGGTCAGCGCACCACATAAACAGAAATTGGCGCGTGGGTGGCGACATAACCCGCATTAGAAGAAAAGATGTGATCCTTGATGCCCGGTATGTGGCTTGCCATTATGATCAAGTTGCAGTCGGCGTCTTTGGCAGAACTGATGATCCCTGACCCAACGTGCAGATGCAGATCTGGGCGGAGTGCGATTTGATCAGCCGTCTTGATGCCATAGGCTTTCGCCTGATCGGCGGCAAAGATGTCAAGAGCCTCCTTCATTCGTTCACCCTCAGTACGCGCCGACGTCGTAGGTACAGCATCCACGACGCCGACATAGACCACAGTAGCGTCGTCACCAATACACCGACTTCGCAAGTTTCCCTACTTTTGCTAGCGACATGGACTTCTTCACCTCCTTCTCAAAAAGGCTGTGGATACTCGGGGAGAATAAAACTAAAGGAACGCCCATGACGAAGGGTCAGGAGATTGCCGCGAAAGATTTCGTTCGCGACCTTGGCAGCAGCTATCCGTCTTTCTATTTGATTTGCCATCACGCAACTTCTCCGGACGAAGTTTTAACCGGTGAAAACCTCAGAGTTTCTTACGTCTATTCATCTGCGCCGCATCTCGAGGGCAAAGTTATGACCTACGAGTACGAAGACGAAGCTAGACCCACGGTCAGCCAATTTTACCGAGCTTTGCTTTTCCTGTCGGGTATGAAGAATAAGCTGCACGTAGAACCCGAGGACGATGTCGAAGACCTGTTCGCTACGGGCGGCTTCTTCAACGCTGCCATCAATCACGCCACGTTGGACAGGCAGTTCGTCACAGCAGTGAAATCTCCCGAGATGCTGATGGCCTATGCGGATACCACGTATAGCGATTGGGACAAGCTGTCGAAGCCTGTTCAGAATTGGCTAGCTCGCATTGGCTTTCGTGGCGAAGACGGCGCTGACGAGTTCATAGAGAAGGTCTGGTTTCCGCTGCAGTCGTACTGGGCTACTGTTCCACATTAATGGTACACAATTACGGTTAAAGATAGTACACAAAAATTCCGCATACAGCGAAAAGAGTCAATAAATAAAGGGTTGTAAGCGCCCTGTCTACGCCTCAATAAGGACGGGTTAGACGCCCTGAAAGGCCAAACATGAAAGCCATTTTTGACGATCGCCAATGGAACCATGACCCAAAGCATTTCATGGCCAACGGCAAGGTATTGCCGAACCCCGAACAACCTGAACGGATCAAAGTACTTCGCACTGGAGCGGAGGCCGCAGGATGTGTTTTCGAAGTGCCTGAAGACGCGGGGCTTGGTCCGATTGCCGCCATCCATTCACCCGAAAATCTGACATTTCTGAAAACCATCCATAAACGCTGGCAGTATATCGATGGCGCTGGCGAGGAAGTAATCCCTAACATTCACCCTGCGAACCGCTCCGACAGCTATCCGAAGTCTGCCGTCGGCCAAGCCGGGTTTCATCAAGCCGACAGCGCCTGTCCAATAGCCGCTGGAACCTGGGAGGCGGCCTATTGGTCCGCGCAGTCTGCAGTGGCTGGCGCCGATACACTGCTGAACGGCACGCGCGCCTCTTATGCCCTCTCGCGGCCTCCCGGCCACCATGCATTCGGCGATCTTGCGGGCGGGTTTTGCTTCCTCAACAACTCTGCCATCGCGGCAGAACGCCTGCGCGCCAACGGCCTGCGACCGGCAATTCTTGATATCGATGTGCACCACGGCAATGGAACGCAGGGCATTTTCTATGACCGCAATGATGTTCTGACCGTATCTGTGCACGCCGACCCTGCGCGTTTCTATCCATTCTTCTGGGGCCACGCCCATGAACG
>NZ_CALJXO010000161.1:0-4142 GCF_937988555.1 uncultured Boseongicola sp.
CTGCAACGACTTCGCCCGCATCCTCGACCAAAGTGGCCGCATCGCCATTCTCGACGCCAGCAGACGCAGCAGCGAGTTCGTCTGCAACGACTTCGCCCGCATCCTCGACCAAAGTGGCCGCATCGCCATTCTCGACGCCAGCAGACGCAGCAGCGAGCTCGTCTGCAACGACTTCGCCTGCATCCTCAACTTCGGCCACAATAACCTTCGGACTTGGTGCCAAAATGACCGACTGATCCGCAAAGGCCTCAGAACCGTCCAAAAACCGCTCAAGCAACGTCAAAACTCGCGGCACATCCGCCGTCCCAAGCGACAACAGCGCCACAAAGCTTCCGCCGCCATCCGCACCTGCCTGACCGGCCTCGGCCCCATCCAACAAAAGCGTCAGCGTTGAATTGGCGTCTGCACGCCCAGCAATAACGGTTTCTCCGTCCGGCTCGACACGTACAATGTCAAACACCGCGCGCGAAGTTCGTTCGACGGGCTCAGCCTCAGTAGCAGTCTCAACGTCAGCCACCACCGCCGGCTCATCTTCGGCCTCAGGTATGACTTCGGTTCTTTCTAAGACGATCTCATCTGCGGCAGGTGCAAGCACATCAACCGGCACCGCAACATCTTCAGTCTCGCTGCCCCGCAAACCAAAGAAAAGCGCCAGCGCCAACAGCGCGACAACCAATACGCCACCACTAATCCAGGTCGCTTTCACGCGCCTCTCCCCTGCCTCTCGGGTCTCATCCCTTTGCGCGATCGGTCCCGTCTCCGCGGCCCACGCTTGAGAGACCATAGCAACCCCGCTATCAAGGGTCAAAACCCGTTTCACATAAAGGAGTTGACCGCGTGCGCCTTCCCCCCTTCTCGGTGTGCGTATATTGCGGCTCGCGCGCGGGCAACGACCCCGATTATCTCGACGCCGCGCGCGACACCGGCAAACTCATCGCACGCGAAGGCTGGCGTCTTGTCTACGGCGCAGGCGACGTCGGGTTGATGGGCGCGGTGGCCCAAGCCGCCACAGACGCTGGCGCCCCCGCAATGGGCATCATTCCCACCCATCTTCTCGACCGGGAAGCCCCCTCGGGCGTGTTTGGCGACAGGATCATCACTGAAACCATGCACGAGCGCAAAAAGGTGATGTTCATGAACGCGGACGCGGTCATTGTGCTGCCGGGTGGTGCGGGCTCACTTGATGAGTTTTTTGAAGTCCTGACCTGGGCGCAACTCGACCTGCACGCCAAACCCATCATTTTGCTCAACGTTAACGGCTATTGGAACCCACTTCTCGCGCTCCTCGATCACGTCATCAACCACGGCTTTGCTGATGCATCGATGCGCGCCCTCTTCCAAAGCGTCGACACTATCGGGGAAATCACCGCGGCAATCGGCGCTAAAAGCTAAACGAAAAGTGGACTGACTTAAGCGACCGGCAACACGCGAACCCTCGGTGTTACGGCTCAGGATCTGGCGTTGCCAGCAATTCAGCCGCCGCGATCATAAGCCCACCGTAAATCTTGTTAACAAGTCCAAACGAGAAGCGTTTCAAAGCGCCTGCCGCGCGCAGGCCAAACCAGCCCCAAATCAATAGGATAACGCGATCGACGACGATATAGGTGATCCCAAGCCGTAAAAGTCGCGGCAAAACTGGTGCGGCCGGATCAATGAACTGCGGGAAAAGTGCAACAAAGAAGACAACCGCAAACGGATTGGCCATCGACGTAACAACCCTTGCCTGAACAGCCGTGACGCGTTTCCCGATGTATTGGCCTCAACGTCGCTGGCGTGATCTTTCGACAAACCCAACGAAACTCAAAACCATTTGATTCACACAAACGCGCTGGCCGAGGTTGTAATAATAGCCGCAAGCCCAAAGGCCGCACCCGTCATCTGCAAACAATTCGCCGTTAGATCACCGGCGATCGTATAGAACCTTCGGCGCAATGCGTGACGAATGCTGTTCGAGATAATCGGCAATTGGCTGGTATCAGGCGGCGTTGCGAAAAACACAGCGGCTGCAGCCAAACAGACAAGGTAGGTTTCCAATGACATGCTTTTTTGGCTCCCACGTCTGTTGAAGCAACGGTAGTCCTCGCTCCTGAATAGAGCAATGCAACGCTGGGGAAACGCTTCCAGCGGGAGCTGAGAGAAAAGCGCCAAAGCGTCCTATCCAGACTGCAGCAATTGGCCTTCGCGGCTCTCAACTCAGCAGAACTTCCTTACCCCGAACTCACGCATCCCAACTGCGAAGGCTCGGTGTTTTCCTTCCATCCAGAAGCGAATTTATTCCTCGCTATCTTCATGATTTTGGCTATCCGGCCTTTGCAATCTGCAAGTCTTACGTGCTCGGTCCAGTTCTTTTGACCTGGTACAGGTGCCGCCAATAAACCGCCGAAAAACGAAAAAAAGCGCGCCTCATGGGCGCGCTTTTCTCATTTAAATTGCCTGCAAAGCTTACATACGGCTTGCAACATTTTCCCAGTTCACCAGGTTGTCGAGGAAATTCGTGAGGTATACCGGACGCTTGTTGCGGAAATCGATGTAGTAGGAATGCTCCCACACATCGCACCCAAGGAGTGCTGTCTGACCAAAGCACAACGGGTTCACGCCGTTTTCAGTCTTGGTTACAGCAAGCGAGCCGTCGGCATTCTTCACAAGCCATGCCCAGCCCGAACCGAACTGACCGGCACCCGCCGCAGAAAACTGCGATTTGAAATCATCGACCGATCCAAAGCTCTCAACCAAAGCGGCGTCAAGCGCGCCCGGCATTCCAGTGTTGCCCGGTCCCATCATCTCCCAAAACTGGTTGTGGTTCCAAAGTTGGCTGATGTTGTTGAAGATGCCGTTCTGCGCAACGGCGTTGGCGTCGTAAGTGCCCTTGATGATGTCCTCAAGCGACTTGTCCGCCCATTCAGTGCCTTCAATCGCCTTGTTGCCATTGGTGACATAGGCGTTGTGGTGCAGATCGTGGTGGTATTCGAGCGTCTCAGCGCTCATGCCTTTAGCGGCAAGAGCGTCGTGCGCGTAGGGAAGATCAGGAAGTGCAAAAGCCATGACATGCCTCTTTGTTATTGGCGTTATCTCTGCCGTGTAACTGTGTCGGTATGCCCCGGTGGTCAAGAGCAACCTTTCTGACGATCAATTAAACTCGGTACTCTTCTGGCCGAAAAAGTCGGCCTAAATGTGCGAAAATCCGTAAATAGCGCTAAAAATACCTTGGCTCCGACCCAGGCTTGGATGCTTGCGTCAATAAGTCAAAAACATACCCTGCAACCGAACGGAAGCACACGACCATAGCGCGGTCTTCGCTTTCAAGCCAAATCGCTGCCGGAACTTGGGCAAGCCGCGTGCGACGCACCTCGCCCACGGGCAAAACGCTGGCGCGCAAGTCCGCCGGTGACAGTTTCGCCAACGCTTCACGCACGCCCGACGCTGTTCCTTTTACGCAAAATGCCGCCCGAGCATCCGAAACGTTCACTGCCAAATGATGGGCGCCCGAAAGCCCCGCCGACAAGGCGCCAACGCGCGCGTCGGCTTCGCCGTGTGGGCACACCAACAGCAATTCGTCGGGCGACATCCACAACAACTTATCCGTGCCCCCTGTCGTCATCTGGCGCTGATCCGGAACATTCAGTCCGAGGAGCGTCGCAACCTTGTCGCGAAACTCCGTGTTCCCATAATCGCCCCGGATCGTGACCATCCCGACCAGCCCGGCCTCTGTCACGTCGACAAATCCGTGCGCCGAAGAACCGGCCAATGCGCTCACTGCCTCAGACATTCTGCTTATCCCCATCGCGATCAAAAAACACCTGATGCACGATCTTCGCCAGCACATACGTGCCATCCACGCGGTTGAACTCCATCACCTCGCCCATCCGATCCGGCCCCAATTCGACCAATCCCATGGCAATCCCACGATCCAGCGTCGGCGAGTGATAGGTCGACGTCACGCGCCCCTGCACCACCCTTTGTCCATTGGCGTTCATGCCTTCGCCAACAGCGTAGGACCCATCCGGCAGCACAGAGCCATCAAGGGTTTCCAGCCCAACAAGCTTCCAGCGGAGCGGATCGGTCATATGGTCGCGCTCTTGAGCCCGCTTCCCAAGAAAGTCCTCTTTTTTCTTCGAGATCGCCCAGTTCAGTCCCAAGTCCTG
>NZ_CALJXO010000162.1:0-23052 GCF_937988555.1 uncultured Boseongicola sp.
TCAATTTTCCTTGCTCTCAAACGTTTGAAATATATCCGCCATCACCGCGTATCATGCTGCCGGTAATGTTCGAGGCGCGTGTGCTGGCCAAGACTGCCGCGACATCGGCATATTCTTCGGGATCGCCGTAGCGCCCGGCAGGGATCGCAGCGAGGCTCTCTGCGCGGCCTTCCTCAACACTACGGCCTTCGCGCGCGGCCTTCTTTTCGTCGAGGAAGGTGATCCGCTTCGTGGCGACCCGGTCCGGCAACACGATATTGGAGGTAATGGCGTCCTCACCCACTTCATCGGCTAAGATCTTTGCCCATCCGACAAGCGTGCTGCGCAGAGCGTTCGAAAGACCCAAGTCCATTGCTTGTTCCCTTGTTCATGTTGTTCGCAGCGACGATATCGCTCTGGTGACGCAAAGAATAGTTCCGTATCCTTCGTTCTATGCGAAGGAATAGTTTGTTTCGTACACACGAAATCTGGAAACGCTGGTCGCTGTGGCACAACGCGGCTCGCTGGCCGCGGCGGCTCAACATCTGAATTTGACTGCGACGGCTGTGGCACAGCGCACCCGAGCGTTGGAAGATGAAATCGGTGCTGATCTAGTGGCCCGCTCCGGACGCACAGTGCGCCCAACCGAGGCTGGCCATGCGGTGCTCGCGCGTGCCGAAGGGGTGTTGGCGGCACACCGCAGCCTACGCGCAGCTGTGACCGGCCAGACGATAGCAGGCAGTCTTCGCATCGGCGCGATCTCTACCGTTCTCTCCGGCATTTTGCCCGATGTCCTAATGAGCTTCTCACGCAGTGACGCCGATCTTCGCATATTCCTTGAACCGGGTACGTCGAGCGACCTTTATGACCGTACAATAGCTGGGCATTTGGACGCTGCGGCAGTCGTCAAGCCGTCATTCGATCTGCCCAAGGCATGGGATTTTCAGACTTGGCGACGAGAAAAATTAGTACTGCTCATTCCCAGCAATGAAACCCGCACAGATATAGGAGCGATACTGGGCGATAGCCCCTTCATTCGTTACGACCGTCAGCAATGGGGGGGCGTGCGCCACAAACCTGGCTGTCTGACGCAGGCATCACTCCCGATGTACGGTACGAACTGGATGCACTTGATGTCATCGCCGTGCTGGTCGGTCGTTGTCTCGGAGTATCAATTGTGCCGGACTGAATCGGACCGCGCCCTGAGGGGGTTGCCATCCGCAGCCTCCCTCTCCCCGACCCAGCCCCATTCCGTGAAATCGGCTTGTTGTGGCAGCGCCCCTCGCCACGTATCCAGCTTCTGCGCAAAGTAATGCAAACGGTTACGCAAATATCCTAGCCTCTGGACCTATTAACAGGCCCCAGTGTCAATGGCAGCTTCGACCCAGAGCAGACACTGGCGAAAAATGCAGCGATGACCGATTTGCGGGACTTGATGCACCCGCGGCATCTCCGATCGTCCAGATGACTACCCGGCGACGAGCGCCTCGCTGCAGCGCAGCTCAACTTACCGTAAGCGGTCGGTAGAACCGCGCTCGATGAGCCGGATCGGAACCGGTCGTTCGCCGAGCGGTAACCTGATGTCTCACATGCGGGATGTTGGAGACATCTGAGCAGAACGCTCAGATGATAGGGTCGAGCCCAAAGCGCAGGATTCTGCGGCGTCGACGAAGGGCAGCTTTACCCGGCATCTTGGCCGTCTCCGTTTCGTCCTCGGTCAGTCTGAGCGAAGACCGCGCAAGCGAGTATAGCCAATCTCAGGCCGCTCCGTCGGTCGGCCCGCCCTGTTCCAGCCAGCGCTTCGCCGCCGGCTCCAGCACATTCGAAGCCACCTCCTCGTAACGCGCGAGCTGCCCCGGTGTCAGCACATCGCGCCACCGACCGTTCGTCCCCTTGTTGTAGAACACCGTGGCACCGCCTTTGAGTCCGCTGTCATGTCCTTCAAGCGCCTCCGCATCGCGCTTCATCGAGGAGAAGTCGCAAAGTTCGGTGATCCGGTCGAGCATCTCATCCGCGACCTCGATCTCGAGATACCGGGCGATCCGCGCGATCTGGCCCCTGAGGTCTGCCTTCATGTCGGCGTAGTGCAGGAACAGAACGTTGTCCCGATGCCGTTCGGGCCACCAGGTCTGGGTCTGCCGCATACATGACCAGAATGGATATCCATCGGTCTCGCCCTCGATCGCGCCGCGGGAGATCCACAGGTCGAAGAAGGTCGAGATGTCGGCGGGCGGCCTGGGTAGGGGGCCTGCCGCGGTTCTGGCGAAAGCCTCGAACATCTCGTCGCCGAAATTGGCATAAAAGTTCCAGAGCGACATGAACACATCGCGCGGATCGCGGCCGACATGGATGTATCTGGCCTGGGGCCAGATCGGCAGCCCATCGAAATACATGTGGCTCTTGATCACGCGGCGATCCGCCTGTGGCTCCAGTATCGCGAGGTGCTCGGCGTGCTCGCGAAACGCATTGTCGAGCCAGGGCGAAACGCCGCCGATGTGGCGTACCTTGAGGTCTTGGAAGATCAGGTGCAGCGCGATGTTCTGAGTCCAGGTGGTGCCCGCCTTGTAGGCTGTCGCGACCACAACATCGCCGGGACGGACTTTGAAATCATCCCAGCGGCTGCTGTCCAGAAGCTGATTGTAGTAGCGGCGTATTGCCGGTGCCGGTGATGCCATCAGTCCTACCCCCGGCTGACACTGCACTTTGCTGGCATGGCCAGTCAAGCAAATCGCGGCGAAACCGCGATATCGGGCTTCGGTCGCGTCAGATCGCGCGAGACTGCAAAGGGCTCCGAAGCAGCCATTCGCTGCGCCCTGCATCAATGCCCGGTGTGCGGGACAACTCGGACATCACGGGCATGAAAATCGCTGCGGGCGCAACGAACGGCAGCTATGCCGAGTTGCGGCCCGGTGAGCAGCTTCGCCTGCGTCTTCTGACGGAACGCCACGGTTGCGGCACCTCGCCCATCCGCGAGGCACTGAACAGTCTGGTAAGCGCAGGTCTGGTGGAACGCTTCGACAAGCGCGGCTTCTTCGTTGCGGGCACGTCGCCGGAGGAGTTTCAGGACATCCTGACCAATCGCTGCTTTCTTGAGGAAGAAGCGCTGCGTCGTTCGATGGCGGCCGGTGGCGCGGACTGGGAGGAGCGTGTTCTTGTGGCGCATCACCGCATGACCCGTGTGCCCCGGTCGCGAGGCAGCGCGAACGCGACGATCAACCGCGAATGGGAGGAAGCGCACAAGCGCTTTCACATAAGCCTGATCTCTGCCTGCGACTCCCCTATCCTGATTGCTGACTGCGACAAGCTTTACGAGTTGAACATCCGCTATCGTTTCCAGGCGCGGACCCAGTCCAGCCAATCGAGAAACGTTTCGGTCGAGCATGACCGCCTGAAGGATCTCGTCCTTGCCGGGCAGACGGAATCGGCCGTCGCGGCGCTAAAGGACCATTATATGAAGACAGGTTCATTTTTGATCGGACAACCATGACGCTGCCCGGCCTCATCGAAAAAATTTCATTGCTGAAAGTTTCGCGAGTTTTGCAGCTGCTATTCAAGGTTGATGGCTTGATTGCAGTGAAATCGGTCACCCAGTCCGCACAGGACCAAAGTCTCGACTGCACATTTGCCGCATGATTTGACCCAAAGCCTACATTTCATCCAAGCTCCGTTTCGTCCACAACTCGGTCATCGGCTCCCCGACACTCGATGCGCTCACAACGAATGGTCGCTTTTGCGGCTGCGCTGCAACGTACTTCTTGGCTTGGCCAGGGTTACCAGTCTGCTGGATGAGCGAAGGCCGCTATTTCAATCCGGCCGCTTCGGGCACGAGGCGGTCATTCCGTCGCCGCTTGTCTTACGACCGCTTTCCACAGCCGAATGTCCAAGGATCGGGTCAGGCCGCTGAAATGTGTGAAACATCTGCGTTTCGGGAATGGCTGCTTTCGGAACGCGGTCTGAACTCGACCCGCTGCGCTGCCGCAAGGCGGTTTGAGCCCTAACTGACCTATGCAATACAATCACCCCTATGTCTGCTTTCGCAAAAAGAAGCGAATGAATTTTCGACTGAATAAAATGTCTACTTAGATCGACCCGACGCTTTGTCGATGTCTCCTCGTCTCCCTCCACTCTCCGATCAAAATGACGATCAAGCGAACCGCATAGCGTTTGCAAATCGCAAAAGTCTTGGGCATCATTCGGCCAATGGAATTTCTCAGCGTCCACCAAAGCAGCTTCTTGATCGCAATGTCGTGCATTGTCGCACTCGTGGCGGGGTTCACGGGCCTGTCGCTGACGCGTGACTTGGCGCAGAAACCTATGTTCCAAAAGAAAGTATCGGTGGCGCTGGCTGCCATCGCACTTGGCGGGGGCATTTGGTCGATGCACTTCGTCGCCATGTTGGGGCTGCAAATGCCCATCCTGTTCTATTACGATGCGGCCATCACCCTTGTCTCTGCGCTTTTGGCGATCTTGCTTGTTGGGGCGGCGCTGATCCTGATGCACTTCGCCGAACGAAAACCTGCGACTATTACATTGGCAGGGGGCATCGTCGGTGTTGGCATTTTGGTGATGCATTACATTGGTATGGCGGGGCTCGAGATGTGTCGTGCGGTCTACTCCACGACGGGCGTTCTCTTTTCGTCGAGCGTTGCGATTGGCCTGTGCATTTTGGCGTTTTGGATCGCCTATGGGCGCCGTACCAACCGCAACATTGTGCTTGGGACGCTATGCTTTGCCTTTGCGGTCTGTTCTGTGCATTTCCTCGCGATGGCTGGCACCAATTTTGTGGAAGAGCAAAATTTTGCTGAGTTTGGACCTTCCATGAGCAATGAAACGCTCGCCTTAGGTGTTATCTTTTTCAGCTTCGTCATCTTTGGGGCCTGCCTCTGGGTGAGTGTGACCTATCTTGTCGCGCCCCGCGCTGCGCTCTCACCCCTTCCTGCCTCCACCACAGCGGCTGAACTGCAAGTCCCGTGCGAGCGGGAAGGCCATAAAGTTTTTGTCCGTGCAAGCGACGTGCTGTTTGTCCGCGCGGATGGCCACTACACCCAAGTCTATACCGCAAATGAGAGGTTGTTCTGTGCTTGGCCGGTGACCCAAGCGTCCAGCCGGCTGTTGCCTGTCGGATTCTTGCAGACCCACCGCAGCTATCTCGTCAATCCTAGTCGCATCGCCCGCTTCGAGCGCACAAAGGACAAGGGGCACTGCATCTTTGATGGGGCTGAAACGCCGCGCGCGCCTGTGAGTCGTTCGAAGCTCAAGACGATACAGGATGCACTGGCCGCACGACCGAGCGCAGTTCGTGCATGAATGTGTGCATTTCGTGCAAATTAGCTGTGTTTCATTGAATTTTTAGTGCTGCGGCATGCGGCCGCATGCAGACTTCACGTTAAGCAAATCAATCGCTTTCAGGGAGGAGTAGCCGATGATTCCAGCGGCATTTGAATATTATAGACCCAAGGACATGGCCGGTGTGCTGTCACTTCTTGAAAAGCATGGCGACGATGCACGTGTCATGGCTGGCGGTCACAGCCTGATCCCGATGATGAAGTTGCGCATGGCCGATGTGCCGCATCTGATCGACCTGCAGGATGTGGGCGGCATGTCCGACATCGAGATTAGCGGCGACAGCATCAAGATCGGTGCCCTATTGACCCAAACGAAAATCATTGATCACGCGGGTCTGGCAGAGGCAGCTCCGATTCTGCGCGAAGCAGCGTTGCAAATTGCCGACCCTCAGGTGCGCTACATGGGCACTGTCGGTGGCAACGTCGCCAATGGCGATCCGGGCAATGATATGCCCGGTTTGATGCAATGTCTGAACGCAATCTTTACTGTGGTCGGCCCGGATGGCGAACGTCAGATTGCTGCGCGTGATTTCTATGAGGGGGCCTATGCGACAGCGCGCGAGGATGACGAGGTTCTGACAGCTGTCATAATCCCAATGCCCAAAGGCGGCTATGCTTACGAAAAGCAGAAGCGCAAGATTGGCGACTATGCGACCGCTGCTGCGGCTGTGCAGATTGTCAGCGAGGGTGGCACTTGTGTGTCCGCCTCTATCGCAATGACAAACCTGAGCGACGTGCCAGTCTTTTCCGCAGACGCAGGTGCCGCACTTGTTGGCACGTCAGTGGACAAAGCCGCGCTGAAAGCTGCGGTAACGGCCATGTTGGGCGACATCGACCCGACCGAAGACAACCGCGGCCCTGTCGCATTCAAGAACCATGTGGCGGGCATCATTCTGCGCCGTGCCATCGCACGCGCTTGGTCGCGGGCATAGGGAGGAACATCATGTCAAAGAAGATGCACGTCAAACTGAAGGTGAACGGCAAGGAGGAAGAATTCCTCGCCGAACCACGCGAGCTCTTGATTTATACGCTGCGCGAGCGGCTGAATATCACGGGTCCACACATCGGCTGTGAAACCTCCCACTGCGGGGCTTGCACGGTCACCATAGACGGCAAGTCGGTCAAATCCTGCACCATGTTCGCTGTACAGGCCGAAGGTTCAGAAATCACCACAATTGAAGGGATCGGCAACCCGGATGATCTGCACCCTTTGCAGACTGCCTTCAAAGAACACCACGGGTTGCAGTGCGGCTATTGCACCCCCGGTATGATTACCCGTGCCACCAAACTGTTGGAAGAAACCCCGAACCCGACTGAGGAAGAAATCCGCTTTGGCATGGCGGGCAACCTTTGCCGCTGCACGGGCTATCAGAACATTGTGAAATCCATTCAGGCCGCCGCGGCTGAGATGAATGCAGCCAAGGAGGCCGCAGAATGAAAGACGAAGTCACCCGCGAAGAACGCGTCGATAATCTCAAAGGCTTGGGCTGTTCGCGCAAGCGCGTCGAAGATGCCCGTTTTACCCAAGGCAAGGGCAACTATGTTGATGACATCAAGCTGGACGGCATGTTGTTTGGCGATTTTGTGCGCTCTCCCTATGCGCATGCTCGGATCAAGAGCGTCAACAGCGAAGCCGCTCTAAAGGTCCCCGGCGTTTTGGCCGTTCTGACGGCGGACGATCTGCGCCCTCTTGGTCTTCACTGGATGCCCACACTGGCTGGCGACAAGCAGATGGTTCTTGCAGATGGTAAAGTGCTGTTCCAAGGTCAGGAAGTCGCCTTTGTCGTTGCCGAAGATCGCTACGCCGCCGCTGACGGCATCGAGGCGGTCGAGGTCGAGTATGAAGAACTGCCCGTCCTCGTGAACCCACATGAAGCGCTGAAATCAGACGTGGTTCTGCGCGAGGATTTGGTGGCTGAAGACGGCTCTTTGCCTGATGGCGCCCACGGCCCGCGCAAACATCACAACCACATCTTTACTTGGGAAGCTGGCGACCGCGAGCCGACCGAAGAAGTTCTAGCCAACGCCGATGTCGTGGTCGAGCAAGAGATGTACTACCACCGCACCCATCCATGCCCGCTGGAAACCTGCGGCTGTGTGGCCTCCATGGACAAGGTCAACGGCAAGCTAACACTTTGGGGTACGTTCCAAGCGCCCCACGCGATCCGTACCGTGGTCTCGCTGATCTCGGGCATTGAAGAGCACAACATCCGTGTCGTCAGCCCTGATATTGGCGGCGGCTTTGGCAACAAGGTTGGTGCCTATCCGGGTTATGTTTGTTCTGTGGTGGCCTCTATCGTGACCGGCAAGCCTGTCAAATGGATCGAAGACCGCATGGACAATCTGATGACCACCGCATTCGCGCGTGATTATCATATGACCGGCAAAATCTCGGCCACCAAAGAGGGTAAGATCACTGCGCTGAAATGCAACGTAGTTGCCGACCACGGCGGTTTTGACGCCTGCGCCGATCCGACCAAGTTCCCGGCTGGGTTTATGAACATCTGCACCGGGTCCTATGACATCCCGACCGCATTCCTTGAGGTCGACGGTGTCTACACCAACAAGGCCCCCGGTGGCGTTAGCTACCGCTGTTCGTTCCGTGTGACCGAGGCGGTGTATCTGATCGAACGGATGATCGAGGTTCTGGCGATTGAGCTGAATATGGATGCGGCAGAACTACGCCGGATCAATTTCATCAAGAAAGAACAGTTCCCTTATAAAGCCGCGCTTGGCTGGGAATACGACTCTGGTGATTATCACACCGCTTGGGACAAGGCACTCAAGACTGTCGATTATGCGGGTCTGCGCGCTGAGCAAGCGCAACGTGTCGCGGACTTTAAAGCCGGCAAGACCCGCTCGATCATGGGCATCGGTCTGTCGTTCTTCACCGAGATCGTCGGCGCAGGTCCGGTCAAGAATTGTGACATTCTGGGCCTTGGCATGTTCGACAGCTGCGAAATCCGCATTCACCCGACGGGCTCTGCGATTGCGCGTCTTGGCACGATTTCTCAAGGTCAAGGTCACGCGACAACATTCGCGCAAATCCTTGCGTCCGAGATTGGTCTGCCTGCGGACAGCATCACGATTGAGGAAGGAGATACTGACACCGCGCCTTATGGTTTGGGAACCTATGGATCGCGGTCCACACCCGTTGCGGGTGCGGCAACTGCGATGGCTGGTCGTAAAATTCGGGCCAAGGCCCAAATGATTGCGGCTTACCTGCTTGAAGTTCACGACAACGATGTGGAATTCGATGTGGATCGGTTTGTTGTCAAAGGCGCACCTGAAAAGTTCAAGACGATGAAGGAAATCGCCTTTGCTGCCTACAATCAGGCGATCCCCGGACTTGAGCCGGGTCTGGAAGCGGTCAGCTACTACGATCCGCCCAACATGACCTATCCGTTCGGGGCTTACGTCTGCGTCATGGACATCGATGTGGACACCGGCGTCACCGACATCCGCCGCTTCTATGCGCTGGATGACTGCGGCACACGGATCAACCCGATGATCATCGAAGGCCAAGTGCATGGCGGTCTGACCGAAGCGCTGGCCGTCGCCTTGGGGCAAGAGATTGCCTATGACAAGCAGGGTAACGTCAAGACTGGCACGCTGATGGACTTCTTCCTGCCAACCGCATGGGAAGTTCCGAATTACGAGACCGACTTCACCGTGACCCCAAGCCCGCATCACCCGATTGGGGCCAAGGGCGTGGGCGAGAGCCCGCATGTGGGCGGTGTGCCTTGTTTTTCAAACGCGGTGCAGGATGCGTTCCGCCCGTTTGGCAACAAGCACACCAATATGCCCCATGATCACTGGCGGATTTGGCAGATGGCCAGCAAGCTTGGCATGCACGACTAAAGCAACAGGTAAGGTGGGCAATATTGCCCACCTTACGGGGAACATCATGACTTGGACTGACTTGAAATCTGCGCTTGCGGGCGAGGGCTATGTGGCCTCTGATGACTTGGCTGTTGCCCTACAATTGGCGCTATCACTTGGGCGCCCCTTGCTGCTGGAAGGGGCCGCTGGCGTCGGAAAGACCGAGATAGCGCGCACATTGTCGGTGGTCAAAGACACCAAGCTTTTGCGCCTGCAATGCTATGAGGGGCTGGATGCCGCCCAAGCCATTTATGAATGGAACTATCAACGCCAGCTTCTGAGCATTCGGGCCGCTGCCGAAGATGGAGAGACAGGCAGAGCTGTCGAAGACCGCATCTTTTCACGGGACTTTCTGCTTGAACGGCCATTGTTGGCTGCGATCACGCAAGATGTTGCCCCGGTGCTGTTGATTGATGAAATCGACCGTGCTGATGAAGAATTCGAAGCCTATTTGCTGGAAATCTTGTCCGACTTTCAGATCTCGATCCCCGAACTGGGTACGATCAGGGCGACCACACGGCCGATTGTGATCTTAACATCAAACGGGACTCGCGACCTTTCAGACGCGCTGCGCCGCCGCTGTCTTTATACCTATGTAGAATACCCCGACCGGGCAACAGAACTGGCAATTCTCAAAGCTCGCTGCCCCGAGGTTGAGGCGCGGCTTGGTGAACAGATCGTTGGATTTGTGCAGAAGTTGCGCGAAGAAGAACTCGAAAAGACCCCCGGCATCGCAGAAATGCTGGATTTTGCAGCTGCATTGATGGGTCTGGGCATCGCCGATCTCACAGAAAACCCCGCTGTTTTGCAAGCCACACTCACGACCCTGCTGAAAACCCAAAGTGATCAAGCCCAGATCACCATCGAGATCGCGGGCCGTATAGCAGGCAAAGCCGCATGAGCCGTGTGACGAAATTCGCAGGCCGCGATCCGGGGCCAGCAGCGCGGGTTGCTGGTTTCATCGCACATCTGCGCGAGAACGGCTTACGTCTTGGCGTGGCCGAGGCTGATCTGGCCCTCGCTGCCCTTAGCGAAGTTGATGCTATCCGCCCCGATGACAGCCGCCGCGCGTTGCGGGCGGTTTGCACGGGGTGCCGCGAAGAATCCGAGCGGTTCGATGATCTTTTCAACAGCTATTGGATGGACATGGGACGGGTAAAAGCGAAAATCGTCCCGACCCAATCCAGCCCAACAAGCGACAACGTCCATTCGTCGCGCGACGCCAAGGGTGAAGATGTCGGGGCCTCTGGTTCCAGCACCGCGCCCGACGATCAAGGCGGTGAAGCGGACAGTGATGGGACCGGCAAACTGATTGCGACAGACCAACCCAACCTTGCCCAAAAAGACCTGCGCGAGATGATCCGCCCTGAAGAAATTGCCCAAGCTGAAGAGGTCGCCCGCCGATTGGGGGCCGCATTGCGCGACAAACGTTCGCGCCGCCGGATTACCGCGCGCAAGGGCGACCGCCTGCATTTTCGCAAGACGATCCGGCAGAGCTTGGCCACCGGTGGCGAACCTCTCCGCTTGCTGCGCAAGAAGCGCCCGGACCGGACCCCCAAGATAGTGGCGCTTTGCGATGTATCGGGCTCTATGTCGGTTTATGCGCAGGTGTTTCTGTCCTTCCTGGCGGGTTTGATGCGCGCTGATACTGCTGCTGACGCTTATCTTTTTCACACTCGCCTTGTGCGCATCACCGAGGCTTTGCGCGACAAGAATACAATGCGCGCTATTGGTCGAATGTCATTAATGGCCGATGGCTTTGGCGGGGGATCCAAGATCGGGCAGTCTTTGATGCGCTTTGCTGACACCTATGCCAAACGCTTTGTCGATGGGCGCAGCGTCGTGCTGATCCTATCGGATGGCTACGACACGGAAGACCCGGCAATGATTGCGGACGCACTTGCGAAACTCAAGAAACGTGGCTGCAAGGTGATCTGGATGAACCCTTTGAAAGGTTGGAAAGACTACGCTCCGGTCGCAGATGGTATGGCTGCGGCCTTACCCCATTTGGACCTGTTCGCTGCGGCCAGTACGTTGGGCGATCTGGCCGCACTTGAAGCAGAGCTGGCCGCGCTATGACCCCAGCCGAAGTCCTCTCAGACGCATTGGCCGAAGCCGCGCAAGCGCTGCGGGACGGGGGCGAACCTTTTGCCTTTGCGACCATCGTGCGTACTGCTGGATCTACCGCAGCCAAACCCGGCGCGAAGGCGTTGCTTAGTGCGGATGGGACAATACTGAACGGTTGGTTGGGCGGCGGTTGCACCCGAGGTGCCGTAAAGCGTGCCGCGATGCAGGCGTTACAGGATGGCACCCCGCAACTCGTGTCTGTCGCACCCGAAGATTTACTGGCTGAAAAAGGCGTGGCTGCAGGGGATCAATTGGACGGCACCACGTTTGCCCGTAACGGTTGCCCGTCTCGTGGCACGGTCGACATCTTCATCGAACCTTGCCTGCCGACGCCGCAACTGGTGATCATGGGGACGTCCCCTGTAGCACAAGCCCTGGGCGCGCTCGCTCCCCAATTTTCGTGGTCCGTGGCCTCTGTGCCTCAGGAAGACAGGCCAATCCGGCGAAGCTTTATCGTGATCGCGACCCAAGGACAGGGCGACTTGGATGCATTGAAAGTGGCTTTGGCTGCCAAGGCTGACTATGTGGCCTTCGTTGGAAGCCACCGGAAATATGCGACTCTTGCTGAAAAGCTGGCTAGCGCGGGCTTTGATAAATCCGCGATTGAAAGCGTAAATGCCCCCGCTGGGCTAGATCTGGGGGCCGTGACGCCAGAGGAAATCGCACTGTCGATCCTCGCGCAATTGGTACAGGTCCGACGCGCCGCCGTGACGCAAACCAATGCATGATGTCACAGCGATCATATTGGCCGCTGGACTGTCGCGCCGGATGGGTGTTCGCAACAAACTGCTCCTGCCTATCAGTGGCGTGCCGATGATCCGCCATATGGTGAATGTCTACTCAGCAGCAATTGATGGTCCGGTTCTGGTTGTGACGGGGCATGAAGCCGACGTGGTAGAGGCCGGACTTGAAGGCAGCGCTGCTGTGACGGTCTTTAACGCTGATTATGCGCAAGGCCAGCCGACATCTGTGGCCTGCGGTTTGCGCGGCGCTGGGGACGCGAAGGCGATCTTGATTGGCCTTGGCGATCAACCGCTGTTGTCTGCTGCTGATGTCTCCGCGTTGCTGCTTGCCCATAACCAAGCCGATGTCGGGCGGATCTCTATTCCGAAGTTGGGCGACCAGCGCGGCAATCCAATTGTTGTGCCCACAGCACTGCGCGTGCAGATTTTGGCGGACCCCAGATCGCCCGGTTGCAAAAAATTCACCCGCGAAAATCCCGAACAGGTTCAGTTTCATGCGCTCGCCGCTCCCGGTTTCTATGCAGATATCGACACGCCCGAAGCATACGACGCTTTAGCCGCCATCGTGAAGGAACCCGTATGAAAACGCTGAATCGGATCGCCGCTCATTGGCGTCGTAAGCTGGCCCTAACACCCGAACAGGCCGACCAGTTGGCCGCCATCAAATTCCCCGGTTGCTAAGAAGGACACCCACATGGAACTTGCCGACGAAATCATCATCAATGCCCCGAAAGAACGCGTCTATGCCGCGCTGAATGACCCTGCGATATTGCAGCAATGCATCCCAGGTTGCGAGGAGCTGATCAAGCATTCTGACACAGAGCTGGAGGCGAAGGTCGTTTTGAAGATCGGCCCTGTGAAAGCCAAGTTTAGCGGCAACGTTCAACTTGATACGGCTGGTGCGCCTGATGCCTTCTCGCTTACCGGACAAGGTAATGGTGGCGCTGCGGGCCACGCCAAAGGCGGCGCGGACGTGACACTGACCGCGGATGGTCCAGACAAAACCATTTTGCGATACGAAGCCAAGGCTGAGATCGGTGGCAAGCTGGTCCAATTGGGCAGCCGATTGATCCAAAGCACGGCCAAAAAGCTGGCCGCCAATTTCTTTAAGTCCTTCGCCAATGTGCTCAATGAAGACGTCGCCGCCTAACGCCCTCACCTACGCCGAACACGCGTCGGACATTATCGCCAAAGCGGCCGCTCTGACACGAGCGGCCCAACCCTTTGTGTTGATCACCTCAATGGCGATTAAGGGAGGAGCCGCCCGCGAGGTCGGCTCGCTTGCTTTGGTGGAACAATCCGGCGCAATGACGGGTTATTTGTCGAATGGATGTATCGACCGCGACATTCAGCTTCACGCTCAAGAGGCACTGCAATCCAAGCAAAAGAAGCTGATCCGATATGGGGATGGGTCACGCTTTGGCGACCTCAAACTACCTTGCGGCGGGGCATTGATGGTCTTGATTGATCCGGCACCTGATACAGATGCGATCCTGCAGGCGGAGGCGCAGTTCGCCGCGCGTCAGCCTGTCACCTTGTCCTTTCACAGCGACGATGAAGCACTCTCAAAGCGTTTCACCTACGCACCGCGCCATCGTTTGGTCCTGGCGGGACGTGGAGCGATCTTTCGACATATGGCCCAGGTTGGGCACGCGATGGGCTTTGATGTGAGGCTCCTTTCACCAGATGCCGAAGACCTTGCTGCGATTGGGCATCTGTCCAGCGCTGCATCAATTCATCTGACCACCCCAAATGCGGCCCCCATGCTGGACATGCTGGATTCGCATACTGCGTTCCTGACCCTGTTTCACGATCACGACTGGGAACCGAGCTTGCTGCGCGCAGCAATCGAAACCCCTGCGCATTTCATCGGAAGTCTCGGAAGCCGCCGCACCCATGATATGCGCTGTGAAACGCTTCGCCAAATGGGAGTCAATGAGGCGTCTTTGGAGCGATTGAACGGCCCCATAGGGTTGGTACCTTCCTTGCGTGATGCATCCTCAATCGCGGCATCCGCACTCGCAGAAATTGTTGCGGCCTTTCAAAACAAGGCCACCCCGTTTGAAGTGTTGTTGAAGTCGGGCAAGTAGATTTTAGGGGCTATGCAGAATGGTCACATTGTCCGCGTCTCGATTGTTGGAAGAGACCGCAGCGAAAGATCAGTTTGAGAATTGCCCGGATCGGTGCATTTGAACGGCCGGTTCGGTGAGAAATGGTGCATTGCCAAAAAAGCGACGCCGCGAGTGCGAACGTTTGCTACATGAGCAATAGCTGCGCTTGCACAAGGCCGGTCTGTCCGAAACCCGTTCATAGCCCCTGTTGATTTTGCTGCGGCTTGCACCGATGTCCGCTTTTTCTGCTGCGTTGCGGTATGGATTTATCAACCCACGCGAAGACTGAGATGCTGCAGACGCAAACAGTAGATTTTGGTTATGTCTGCATTGGGCTTGCTGCTCTACCCAGTTGCCGATTGTCCGGCAAATACCTTCTGCTTCAGACCAAAGTTACAAAAGACTCCAACAGTAAATCATGGACACTGTCAGCGTGTAGATCGCAAGTAGAACAACGTTGATAGGTTTACCCGACAGCTTCGGCGTCTTGATCTGAGAAACGTTTAAGACCGCAAGGCACAGGCCAGTGACTGCCAGAATGATGGCAAACACGGATCGGTCAAAATACCCAGCGAACATGAAAACAAAGACAAGGATAATGCTATTATTATCAATGGCTAACCCAGTATATTTTGAATCATCTGTCAGTCCAAAAGTGCTAAAGTAGCTCAACCGGATCGCGCCAAAAACCAACATAACAAAAACGGCCGGCAAAAAAGCCGGGTGAAAGTCGGCATAACTCAATACCAAAATCGCGGGGGTGACGGCGTAGCTGACAATATCAATCAACAGGTCAAGCTGGCCCCCAAATTTGCGATCAGCACCTGTGCGCCCGGTCATCCGGCGTGCGATAAGCCCATCAGCCCAATCAAATGCGACCGCCCAGATCATGCCGATCATCGCGGCGGGATAAAGACCGACGATCAGAAAATAAATAGCAAGCAGCGTGCAACCCAGACCAGCCAAAGAACAGATATTGGGCAGGTCCTTGATATACGACAGGATCGGCCTTGTCGGGTTCTCTGGGGTGTTTTCGGTTGTCATCGCTGATCCTTTGGGTTAGTGGGTGAGGCCGCTAGTCAAAGTTTGACAGGCAATCTCAGCTTCCCATTCTGTGTGCATTTGAAACGTGTCGTTTTCAAAACACTTGTTGATTACAGACTTAAAAAAGTCCGGGCCTCATCAACTTAATTGTTTGAAATAACTGAACAATATTTCCGTTGGCGTGCAATCAGATGCCGCTGACTAGCACTGTTTGTGGGTAGGTCAAAGGATAAAGCGAACTATGATCGTATATACAGTTGGCACTTTCGATTTACTTCATGTCGGCCATCTTGCCTTGCTGAAGCATTGCAAAACCTTGGGAGATGTCCTTGCGGTTGGCGTTGCTTCAGATGAGGTCGTGAACCTCTACAAACCGAATATCCCAATCGTTCCTTTGGATCAGCGGGTGGAAATGTTGCAAGCGTTAAGCTGCGTCGACATCGTCCGCCCCTACCATGAACTTGAATATGTGTCGGGCTGCATCGCGGTCAACGCAGATATATTTGTGATTGGCGAAGATTGGGGAGGGAAATCGCACAACCTTGATGTGGATGCCTACATCAAAAGAATGGGCAAAAAAATCGCGCAAGTGCGTTACAATCCGCGAACGTCATCAACAAAAATAAAGCAAATGGTTATGGCGCAGTCCCACGTCTATGCACAGGCCAGCTAAGGTCTAGAAGTCATCCATTTCGGGAACGGTTCCATGCCTAACCAAAAATGTCGGCGGCCCAACTTCACCAGAATTTGGGTCCTCGACAATCATATAGGCATCAGCACCAGCGCAATTTTCAGAACGACATTCCCGCGTCGCGCGCTCCTGCGCCTGATCAGCCGTGGTATACTGAAATAGCTTATCAACCTGCAAATTAGCCTGCATACCTTTCGTTTCCACATATGTTTGGCAGATATAGTGAACTTTCGGGGCGGTTTCGAGCTCTTCTGTCACGGTGATCTCCTGATCTAAGTGTTGGAACAAAGTAAGAACAACTCATGCGTTTGGCAAGGTGCCTCAGTACAGTTTGAAGGGTTCCCAATTGGGCGGCTTCTTTCGGACTGGGTACGCAAAAGTTGTCATTCGCTGCGATACAGCATTATTGCAGATGGGCTCCAGAGCCGCCGTTCGCTGCAGGAAGTGCCAATGACTGCTGTGCGGACCAAAGCTGCCGTTGCGAAATCAATCCGACGGTGGAGCGTATTCAGCATAGACCTCTGCGGCAGTCATGGTTTATGCTTGTCGGCCAATGTATAGAAGGGCGGCTTCCTATCGGTGAAAACTTGCAGGGACAGGCGCAAATCTGACTGATCAACAAGAAGTCCGGCGGCTATTTGGAATTCGTTGCTATCAATGATGTGACAAAATAGATTTGACCCGCATTTTTTGCAGAAGCCACGTTCGGCACAATCGGATGACCGTATCTTCGTTCTGTTGTCCTCGCCCTCAATGTCTGCAGTGCCCGACAAAGCAGTCACCGGCACTGGGCGAGCAGAAGGTCCGTTTCCGGCCGATACCATCCATTCAAGCGTGTCGCGGCGAATGACTGCACCGAGCCAGAGACCCTCTCTTATCAAAGCACCCTAAACTGTCCCACTGCTACTGACGTCAGATAAATTCAAAGGAGTAGTCTCGAGAAGTTGGGAGAATTGCCGCCGGGCATTACTAACGTTTCAGACCCTAAAGCGCTGCCAAATGAACTTGTCCTTTTGCGCTTCGCTAACGTAGTAGTCTCAATTTAATGCAGCATTTCCTGTAGTTCCGCGCCGATGCAGTGAGCTTCCCCGCTGTCGGATTGCTCGCGCAATACGGGCGTCTGATTTTTGAGCAAACAACCCTACCACGTCAACCATCGCAACACGAACGGATTGCCCCGACGGACATAGATGCGGCGAATTTCGTCACCGATTAGTATGGTCAGGGCGAATGGAACTGACAAAAGCAAATGCCAGCCTTCAAGCGGCGCGGTTCCGAAGAATTGGTTGAAGGCTGGCAGGTAGCTGATGCAGGCGAGAAACAGCAGTTCAAATCCAATGCCAAACAGAACAAGTCTGTTTGACCAAAAGCCAACGGTTAGCAAACTCTGAGTTCGGGTGCGGCAGATAATGACATCAGCCACCTGGCATATGATTATCGACGCAAAGAAACCCGTAATTGCAGTGCGATAGAGCGGATCTGTACTGGCCAAATCCTGGCCCCATTCCCAGCCTCCATTGTACAGAATGACGAAATAGGTAAAAAAACCTGCCGCCGCTTGCAGCATTCCGACGATCCCGTAGCTCATAAAAAGTAGGTTGCGGCTGAGTAGACGTTCCCCTCTAGGTCGCGGTTTTCGCTTCATAACATCGGTTTCCGGTCCTTCAGCACCTAATCCCAATGCGGGCAAGATATCTGTTACTAAATCAATGGAGAGGATCAGGATGACCGTTAGCGGTAAGGGGATATCCAACAGTACAAAAGCGATAAATGGCAAAATCTCCGGAATATTGGAGGTCAGGATATAGGCGATGAACTTCTTGATGTTGTCAAAGATGGTTCGGCCTTCTTCGACTGCTGCAACGATGGTGGCGAAATTGTCATCCATCAAGACCATGTTGCTGGCTTCTTTGGCCACATCGGTGCCCATTACGCCCATCGCCACACCCATGTCAGCGTTCTTCAAAGCAGGAGCATCGTTTACGCCGTCCCCGGTGACAGTGACGATCTCCTCGTTTGCCTGAAGTGCCTGAACCACTTGCATCTTTTGTGCCGGGGCAATCCGCGCAAACAGGATTTCTGGTTCCTCGCGCAGCAATGCCTGCAAATCTGCATCGCTCATGGAAGAAAGCTCATCGCCCTGAACGACGCGCCCATGTGCGCCGATAAGCCCGATTTGGTGAGCAATTGTCTTTGCAGTCAGGCCATAATCTCCAGTCAGCATGATAACTCTGATACCCGCCGAGCGACACTTCTCGAGGGCGTCAGGCACCTCAGGTCGCGGCGGGTCAATCATGCCGGTCATGCCATAAAACACATATCCGTCTTCGGGCACGTCGTTTCGGACGCATTCTCTGGCGGCAAACGCGAGCCCACGCTCCCCGCGCCCAGCCAGTTCGCGATATGTCTGGATCACCGCCGCACGGCGTTCATCGGTCAGGGGGTATTCGGTGCCATCCAGAGCAATGCGGTCGCACATGCCGAGAACAACTTCCGGAGCGCCCTTCAGATAGGCCTGCGGCCCAGATCCCGGGTCGGCAACAAGTATCATCCTTTTTGTGATGGAGTTGAACGGCTGTTCCGAGATCTCTGCAACATTGCGCAAGGCATCAATATCTACGTGATCGCGCGCATAAAGCAGCAGAGCCCCTTCGGTTGCATCACCAGCGAAGCTGTTTTGCCCTGTTAGGTACGCGTTGTTGCAGATGCACATGATCGCAAGAAGCTGGTCAAAAGCGGGAGCGCCTTTGATAAGGTCATTGCTGACTTCGTAAGGTTCTCCGCCAACCACGATCGTGTTAACGCCCAGCCGGTTCTGTGTCAGTGTTCCGGTCTTGTCGGTACAGATGACGGTTGTCGACCCAAGCGTCTCAACACTTTCAAGATTTTTTATTAGCGCGTTCTTTTGAGCCATTCGACGGCTGGCCATCGTTAAGCTAAGAGTGACCGTGGGGAGTAGACCTTCAGGAACATTGGCGACAATGATTCCGATCGAAAAAATGAGGCTCCCGATAATGCTGTTGCCAATCGCGACGGAGACGGCGAAGAATGTCACTCCGAGAAAGATTGCGATGAAGCTGATCACTTTTATGAAATACTTCAGCTCTTTGTGAATGGGCGTTTCGGTGGCACTGCTTGCCTTGGTCAGCGCCACGATGTTGCCGATCTGGGTATTCATGCCGGTCTCGCACAAAACGAAACTGCCTTCGCCGCTTTGAACCAATGAGCCAGAGAACACCATGTTCGGGCTTTCCAGCAACGCGTCTGACGACTTCCCCTCATCGAGCAATTGCGGTTCACTTTCGCCGGTAAGAGAAGAGTTGTCGATTTTCAGCTCTTTAGCGACGATCAATCGCCCATCGGCGGGCACACGGTCGCCTTCGCGCAGGGAAACCAAATCTCCGGGTACAAGCTCAGCGACCGGCACCTCGCACGGTTTCCCGTCGCGAAGAGCGGTGATCTCAGACGGCAGCATTTTTTTAAAGCTGTCCATGATCCGTTCGCTCTGATGTTCCTGAAAATAGGTAAATCCGGCATTCAGCAGCACCACACCAATTAGCGCTATCGCGATGTATAGATTCCCCTGACCTGGATCGAGACGTTCGGCTGTCATCGCCAACGCGCCACCAATAATCAGCAAAAGGGCAAAGAAGTTCTTGAACTGGAGCAGGAATTTCAAGATTTCCGGCGTGTCTTTCCCGACCGTCAGTTCATTTGGTCCATGCTTGGCAATCCGTGATTTTGCTTCGGCGGTAGTTAGGCCATCAGCGGAGCTATTTAGCTGTCGAAACACATCCAACAATGATTTCTTATGGCAATCGAGCATTATTAGGCCTTGGTTAAGTTCACTTCTCACGCAGTCGCACAAAGGGCTTGCCTTGGATGATGCTGAGGTTCGACCATGTGCAAAAAAAGAATTCGTACATCGCCAAAACCTACTGACCGCTCCGTTCCGTTGTCACGGGAGCGGTGCAAAAAGTCATTGATTTAAGACAATTGAGTTGGTGCAGCGGGTCTCAGTGACCCGTCTTATTGCTCAGTGTGAACAATGAATGCGTTCTGGCATCATGCAGGCGAGACATTCTTTTGCACTCATAAGGTAGTGTCGCGAAGGTGGTAGAAATTTGAGGGTTGCGTAATCTCTGGGTGACTTGAACCCACCCAACCGGCGGCAGCAACCGCCAGGGAGATCACGCTATGACGAACAATAACGACACCGCTGCGCTTTCGCTACTGGCCAATGAAGCCGGCTACGATCCGATCGAGGATCGCCTGCGGCAAAATATCCGCGCCACGATCGAGGCCGTTTTCGAAGAGGAACTGTAGGCGTTTCTGGGGCGCTGCCGCTATGACCGCGGCACGGACAAGCCCAAAGGCTATCGGCATGGTCATCGAGAGCGCCAGTTGATCGGTACGTTTGGGACCGAGACGATAAGCGTGCCGCGCGCCCGGGCTGTCGATGAAGCCGGCAAGGCCACGGAATGGCGATCAAAGGCGCTGCCGCGTTACCAGCGCCTAACCAAGAAAGCCGAGGCGCTCATTGCCTCGGTCTATTTGGCCGGGACCAACACGCGGCGCGTGAAGCGGGCGCTGTATGGGCTATTCCGGGGCGCGGTGAGCAAGGACGTAATCAGCCGCGCCTGGCGCAAGGTAAAGGTCGACTGGGACGCTTGGGTGGCGTGAGACTTGGCCGACGAAGACATCGTCCGTCTGATTTTGGCGGGCACCGTTATTAAGACCCGGTTGGATCGAAAGGCTACGAACATCTCGGTTCTGGCGGCCATCGGGGTGCGCCGGGACGGACAGAAGGTGCTGCCTTCCATCAAGAATATGGGCGGAGAAAGCAAAGCCGCATGGGTGTAAAACGCACAGCAATAATGGGCCGGACTGAAATCGCGTCCTTCGCTTGTGCAGCAAATCGACAGCCCCAATCGATCCAAGAGTTACGCTGCAATGCAGCCAGAAAAGCCGACATTGGTCGCGACCGCAGCGAGGTCCGAGGGGTCTATGACCGAGTTGCGGACAATGCCGCGGTTCAATTGAAAGAGGAAAGAAACTGTGCGTCAGCCGCTTGGACGACCAAGCAGTACCGAACTAGCAGAGCAATGCGGTTCAAACATGGGCCTGAATTTTCACTTGGTGACCCTGAATCAAGAAGCGTCCAACCCTCGAATTTTGGGGTCAATTACTTAGAAAATCCCGAATGATTCTTATCGAAACTTCCGGCTGATCGTAAAAGACAAAGTGACCTGAGTCATCGATCGTTTCCAGCCTCGCATCTTGATAGAATGGCAGGTGTCGTTCTTGGTACTTGGAGCCGTAAATGGTGTTACAGGTTGTGCCAATGATAAGAGTTTTTCCGCCAAACTTGTGAGCGTCAGAAATGAAATCCAGTTGCTTCAGTAGTTCAGTGTCATTCACATAGGCAATCACGGTTTCGTCCAAGGTTCTTCTGCTCGCACGCCAGCCTTCAAATTCCTCTGGTATGACGTTTCCGCAATGGACACCTTCACCGGGCATGAGTGAATACGCGTGGCTTAGAATGTAGTCTTCGCGCGCATATTTGTCTTTCCGAATGTCCACACGCCACGAATTCAGCCAAATGCGGCCAAGATCAAGATAGATGTCCCAAGTCGGGCCTGATTGTGAATCAAAGAATGGTTGGGACAAATCCGGCCTCAAAATCCCTGGCTCGATCATGACGATCTTGTCGATCTTTTCCGGATGCATACCCACATAACCCGAAGCCATCATGGCTCCCCAACTATGCCCGAGAAGGATGACTTTTCTGCTGGCACCAAAACGGTCGACAAAAGCGTCCAAGTCATCAAAAAAGCTCTCAAGGTCCAGCACGCCGTCGAATTGTCGCGAAGATAGACCTGTCATGCGCTGATCATAAAAAACGAGTTGGTATTCGTCGGCCAGAGGGGCAATGGGCAGTAAGTTCCGGTAGTCGCCGCCAGGCCCTCCATGCAAAGCGATGATAACGGGTTTATCCGTGTCGCCCATTGTTTCTGAGTGAAACTTGTAACCGTTCAGCGTGATCGATGGCAAAGTGTTGTCCAGATCGACGGTTTTGGCAAAAGTTATTGGTCGCAAATATATGCTGACTAATGCCAGTAGCGGTATGGCAACCAAGACTCCCAGTACTATTACCGCGAATTTTTTCAATGAATGTTCGCCTTGCTTGAAAAATTATCTCGGGGATCAAATGGAACATCGAAAGCTATATTTTGGGGAATGGTCTCATCTGGTTTCGAAGTTACTATGAATTGTGTGAGATGTCCCTTTCGAACAGTTTGAAGCCCCATTTCAGCTTTGAGAAATTACAGGTTCAACCATCTCTTTTTCGGCATTGTCACATTAACTCGACGATCAGCCTGACGGCCGGTATTTGTCGTTGAATGAGAAAGATATTCTATTCCCGCCATTGATAATCCAACGAGCCGTCTGGCTATACTTTCGCTTCCCTATGAGCTTTCGTGACGTTGAGGAAATGCTTGCAGAACGAGGGATCGATGTGAGCTATGAAACGATCCGCCGATGGATTTTGAAATTTGGTCCGGCGATTGCCGCCTACATCAGATCTCGCAGAGTTCGACCTTCGGGTACCTGGCATCTTGACGAAGTCTTTGTCCGAATTGGTGGCAAGCGGACATATCTGTGGCGCGCCGTTGACGATGAAGGCGAGGTTCTTGAGATCCTGGCGCAGTCTCGCAGGAACAAGCGCGCGGCCCTTAAACTTATGCGGAAACTCCTGAAGAAGCAGGGGTACATTCCCGATGAGATTATTACCGATAAACTGGGTTCATATTCTGCGGCACTTCGGGAACTTGGCTTGGCGCACCTTCATGTCACGGGTGGCCGGCTAAACAATCGGGCGGAGGTTTCGCATCCATTGCCCGGCAGTGGTTTGTTTGCAAAACCATGAGAGGAGACCGACCCGTCGACGAGAACGTCGAATGGGGCGGTTTAAATCACCCGGATCAATGCAACGATTTCTGTCTGTCCACGATGCCATCTACAACCATTTCAATTTACAACGCCATCTGGTCTCCCGCCGAACTCTCCATCAAACTCGCGCCAGGTCATTCGCTGAGTGGTTCGAAATTGTGGCTGCTTGATCTGGC